>NZ_JAAAHR010000045.1:0-54328 GCF_009908215.1 Nonomuraea sp. K271
ACCGCCGAGCGCGGCCGCCACCCGGTGGATCTTCTCGGTGGCGATCAGCGCGTAGGCGCACAGGAAAACCGCCACCGCCAGCCATGCGGTGACGCTCACGCGGCCACCGCCCGGTCCAGCAGCGCCTGGAGCGTGACCGCGCCCAGCAACGCACCGTCGCTCACCACGGCCACCAGTGGGCTGTGCGTGCGCGCCATCAGCGCGGCCAGTTCCAGGACCGTGGCGTCGGGAGCGGTGATCGGCAGCTCGCGCGGCTGCGCCGGGAGCGCCTCACGCACGGTCCGGCCGGCCAGCGCGTGCAGGAACCGGTCCGCGTGCGCTTCGTCGACGACCCGCGCCAGCGCCGGATCGTCCTGGCAGTAGCCGGGTACGGCCAGCCGGAGCACCTGCGTGCCCGGCAGGATGGTGACGGGCAACCCGCGGCCGTCGACCACGATGAGGCCGGGCAGGTCCTGCTCGGCGAGGAGCCGGGCGGCGTCGTAGACGGGGGTGTCCACGGTGACGGTCGGAAAATCGCATGCCAAATCGCGTGCGCGCACCTAAGAGCCTCTTTCGTGGTCGGCAATGAGAATCGCCGACCAGACTTCCCGGCACACCTGCCATCAACGTATCAATGATCCGGGAACCGTGCCGATCGGGCACCTGCTCACCGGAGCAGGGGAGCGGACACCGTACTGTGTGCGGAAGTGCGGGGTGTTGACGCGGCTTGATAAGTTTCCCGCAGGTGCGCCGGGAAGTCTGGTCGGCAGTTCTCATTGCCGATCCCGAAGAGGCCGTCTGATGGGTGCGCTGTCACTTGCGTTCGCGGGCATGCTGATGCTGGCCGTGCTGCTGTCCAGTCTGGCGAACCGCACCATCCTGTCCACGGCGGCGCTGTTCCTGGTGGCCGGGTTCCTGCTCGGCGATGGCGCGCTGGGCGTGGTGTCGCTGCAGCCCGGCGACGATCTCGTGGCCACGCTGGCCGAGCTGGCGCTGTTCGCCGTGCTGTTCACCGACGGCATGCGGGTCGGCTGGAAGGATCTGCGCGGCGCGTGGCGTCTGCCCGGTCGAGCTCTGGGATGGGGGCTGCCGCTCACGCTGGCCATCACCGCGCTGGCCGCCCACTACCTGCTCGGTCTCGGGTGGGTCGAGTCGCTGCTGATCGGCGCGATCCTTGCACCGACCGACCCGGTGTTCGCCGCCGCGCTGGTCGGCAACGAGAAGGTGCCACCCCGGCTGCGGCAGCTGCTGAACGTGGAATCGGGCGTCAATGACGGCCTGGCGCTGCCGTTCGTGATGGTGTTCCTGGCCGTCGCGGCCGGCTCGCACGACCTGCACCTGGGCGAGCTCGGTCTCGAACTCGGCCTCGGCATCGTGATCGGGGTGGCCATCCCGTGGCTGGCGATCAAACTGGAGCAGACCCGCTGGTTCTCCGCCTCCACCCAGTACGAGCCACTCAACGGCCTGGCCATCGGCCTGCTGGTGCTGGCGGTGGGCAAGGCCACACACGGCAACCTGTTCCTCGCGGCCTTCGCCGCCGGAGTCACCGTCGCCACCTTCGGCGAGCGCCAGCGCGAGTCGTTCGAGCATTTCGGCGAGCTCATCGCCGAGCTGCTGAAGCTGGGTGCGTTGCTGGTGTTCGGCGCGCTCATCACCCCTGCCCTGCTCGGCTCCGTCGGCTGGCAGGGCTGGGTGTTCGCGATCCTGGCGCTGGTGCTGGCCCGGCCCGTGGCGATCTGGGTGTCGTACCTCGGCTCCGGACTGAGCGTACGTGAGCAGGCCGCGGTGGCCTGGTTCGGCCCCAAGGGGTTCGCCTCCGTCGTCTACGGATTGATCGTCCTGTCCTCCGGCATCGCGGCGGCCGAGAGCGTCTTCCAGTTCGTCGCGGTGACCATCGTCCTGTCGATCGTCCTGCACTCCTCCACCGACATCGTCGTCGCCCGCGGCTTCGACGACGAGCGTGACGTGCCCACCTGGTTCGGCATCGCGCGCCGGCTCCGGGGACGAGCCCAGGAGGACGCCCCGTCATGAGCCCGCGGGCGCCGGGGCGCTGAAGACGGCGTCGCCGCCGCCGTGGCCCGCCCTCGGCTCATCCCTCCTCTATGCGCACGGTGCCCGCGGCGCCGTCGATGGTGATGAGCTGCCCGGTTCTGATCTCGTGGGTGGCGTTGCGCACGCAGATGACGGCCGGGATGCCGTATTCCCTGGCGACGGTCGGGCCGTGCGCGACCGGGGAGCCGGTCTCGGTGACCAGGCCCGCCGTGGTCAGGAAGAGCGGCGTCCAGCCGGGGTCGGTGGTCGGCGCGACGAGGATCTCGCCGGGCTCGATGTGTGCGTCGGCCGGGTCGCGGATCACCCGCGCCCTGCCGGTCGCCCGGCCCGCCGCCCCGGCCATGCCGGTGAGCACTCCGTCCTCCACGGGGCCCTGCGGCGCGAGCGCCTCCACGTCGGTGCCGTCGGACAGCAGGGCTCCGGGTACGGTGAGCCGTCGCAGTTCGCGCTCGTACTCGGCACGCCGCGCCGCGATCACGGGGCGGAGATCCGCGCCGTCCACGGCCTGGCGTGCCTCGGCCAGGTCCAGGAACATGATGTCGTCCGGTCGCTCGAACAACTCCTCGCCCACGAGCAGCAGTTGCTCCCGCGCCGCCCGCAGCGGGATCAGCCAGGCGAACTTGCCGATCTCGCGCAGGCCGGTGAGCTTGCGCGATCTGCGCATGAGGAAGGATGCGATCCTGCCGCGGATCGGCCGCCTGCGTCGGGCGCGCCGCGCCAGCATGGTGAGCATCCGCTCGGCTCTCGCCGCGGCCTGCTCGAACCGCCGGTCCGGTGCCTGGCCGGGGTCGTCCACGCGCAGGTAGTTGGCGATCGTGGAGAACAGCGGGGCCGGGTCCTCCGCCCACCGTGGCATACCGACGTCGATCTCGGCGGCGGCGCGCATACCGTACTTCTCGAGGAACGCGGCCATGCCGATGTCGGGCAGGTCGCCTTCCCGGTAGCGGGCGGCGAGTTCTTCCGAGGGGGTGTTCCCGAACAGGTCGCGGTGCTCGCGCGCCTTCACCGCGAGCTTCCACAGGGCCAGGTCCATCTCTGTGGTCACGTTATACGGCATGCCGCCGAGGACGGTGTCCAGTTCTTCTTCGGTGGCCACGCCCTCAAGCAGGAAGGCCGGAGCCGTGCCGGCGATGATGCCGGCAGCCAGCGGCCAGACGATCCCCTGCATGTCCAGGTTCATGATCGGCTTGTGCGAGTCCTCCATCGCCCAGCGCAACCGTTCGGCGGCGGTCGCGTTCTTCCCGGGCGGGACGGTCAGCCGCCTGACCTTCCGGATGCCGCGGTAGGCCTTGGCCCGCGCGGCGTCCGGCCTCGCCATGGCGGCTGCGAGCCCGGCGACGGCCCTGGGCGCCATCAGCGCCACCGCCTTGATGATCGTGCGCAGGTTGAACGGCAGGCCGGGGCGCGGGGCGAAGCGCGGATCGTGCATGGTCCGCCGCACGGCGCTCTGTACCCGCGGACCGTACACCTCCAGTGAAACTCCGAGCCGCTCGCGGATCGCCTTGTTCCGCAGGAAGTCGGTCAGGTCGAAGAAGAGCCTGCCGCCGATCGGGACTATCCGGGGCAGTGGATCACGCCGATCGACTTTCGCGCCGACCGCTTCGAACCACGGGGCGGCGCCGGCCTTGAGCATCGACACCCCCATCGGGGTCATCGGCCGCAACATGCCCTGGATGTGACCGAACTCCAGGTAGAGCCGGGCATCGTCGGTCGCCGGTGGCGCCGGGAACAGCGTCGTGATCGGACGGGACTGCAGTAACCACAGCGCGCCGTCCCGATCGATGGCCCACTCGATGTCCTGCGGCGAGCCGAAGTGCTCCCGCAACCGCAGCCCTGCCGTGCGCAGGTCCTCCAGCCAGCCGTCCTGGGCGGCGTCGTCGTCGAACTCGTGGTGGTCGGGCACCACGGTGCCGTCGACGATCGCGGTGCCGAGTCCTTGTGCGGCGTCGACGACCATCTGGGTGCGACGCCCGGTGATCGGGTTGGCCGTGAACAGCACACCGGCCCGCTCGGGGTCGACCATCCGCTGCACCACGACGGCCATCGCAGCGTCCTGGATGCCGGCGTTGGCCCGGTAGGCCACGGCGCGCTCGGTGTGCAGGGAGTCCCAGCAGCGGCGGACCGCGTCGATCAGCGCCTCTCCGCCCTCGACGTTGAGGTAGGTGTCCTGCTGCCCGGCGAAACTGGCCTCGGGGAGATCTTCGGCGGTGGCGCTCGAGCGCACCGCCACCTTGCCGCCGCCGAGTCGCTCGTAGGCGTCGACCAGCTCCTCCTCCGGGACCTCTCTCGCTCCATAGGCTTCGACGGTCACGCAGAAGCCGTCGGGGACCCGCTCACCGGCCTGGATCATCTCCCCGAGCCCGGCTGCCTTGCCGCCCACCAGGTCGATCATCGAGGCGTCGATCTCCGACAGCTTGATCAGCTTCATCCCGTACCTTTCTTGCAGCCTTGGCGAAAAGCTCCAGCGCCTGGAGCACGATCTGCGCCTCCTCTTCGGTGAAGTGCTCCCAGAGCCACATCTGCGCATCGACCCTGAGCCGGCGAATCCGTTGCAGCAACGCGGTGCCCTGCGCACTCACCCGGATCCTGCGAGCGCGGCGATCCCGCTCGTCCTCGTACCGCTCCACGAGCCCGCGCCGCACCAGCCCATCGACGATCCGGCTGGTCCGCGATTCCGAACGGCCGATCAACGCGGCCAGCTCCTTGACCGTGGGCTCCTCGCCACGGTCAAGGACGTGCAACATGACGTTGTCGATCAGCCGCAGGTCGTCTTCTTCATGGACGTGCAACAGCGAGGGCAGCAGGTCGCGCTGCATCGCGGCGAGCAACTGCTCGATGTGGTCGCGTCTGTTCATCTGCTTTTCCGCATTAGATGCTGATAAGCAGGCAAATTAGCACGGATGCGTGCACCCGTACATGGAGTCACACGGTCAGATCGCGGTGGCGCAGGCCGTACAAGCCCGTCGCGGTGAAGCCGGCGGCCACGAGCGTAAGCCCGAGCAGCGTGCCCGGTCCCGGGTCGGCCAGGGTCGAGTAATGGACGTGCGCTAGCGGGGAGACCATGAAGAACGCGTCGCTCAGAAGCCCGACCTCCCAGCCGACCTCCACAGCGATGGCCAGCACCAAAGCCGTCCATCCCACGACCGCCCCGGCCCGCCGGAACAGCCCGAACGCCGCCACGGCGATCCCGGCCATCACCCAGATGGCGGGAAGAAGGAGCGTGGTGATGGCCAAGCCGCCGGCCACGTCCCCGCTGCCGAGGCTCAACCCGAGGCCGGCGGTCACCAGAACGGCGACGGGCACCCCCACCGCGAACACAAGATGGCTGACCACCCAGCGGGCCCGGCTCACGGGGCCGGCCAAGAGCAATTCCGTGGCCTCATCGCCGCGCAGGCGCAGCACCGTCATGATCGCGTACAGGGAGACGGAGTACATCGCCAGCTTGTACACGACGAGGCGGAAGAATATCTCCGTGGGATCATCGGTCCCCGTCCGCTCGGCCCAGAAGTCCAGCGCGCCGCTTCGGCCGAACGTTTCGATGGCGGTTTGCCCGCCCAACCCGATCGCCGCACCGATGAAGGCGGCACCCGCGATCCACGCCAGCGCCATGCCCCGGTGCATCCGCCACGCCAGGCCGAGCGGCCCGCGCAGGCTGTTCGGCGCATGGGCGGGGCCCGGCCTTGGCGGCACGAGGCCGGCGGCGATGTCCCGGCGGGCCGACAGCACGTAGGCCACCATGATCAAGGCCGTGACGAACGCCGCGACCAGCATGAACACCCACCACTGCTCGCCGCCGAAGGCGTGGGCGCGCAGGATCCAGCCGCTCGGCATGAGCCAGCCCAGCCATTCCATGCCGGGGCCGCCCACGTCGCTGACGCCGCGGACCAGGTACGCCCCGAAGAACACGGTGAAGGCCCAGGCTCCGGCCAGCCGAGCGCTCTGGGTCATCTGCACGGCCACCGCGGCCAGCGCGGCCCCGGCCCAGCCGCCCGACGCGGCCATCAGCCCCCAGGCGAGGGACCCGGCCAGGGGAAGGCCGGCGCTCACGCCGACCATGGCGATCAGCGCGGCCAGCACCAGGTTCGCGCCCAGCACCACGGTGAGAGCGGCGGTCAGCGGCGCATGCCGCCCCACGGCGGCCGACCCGACGAGCTCGCGCCTCCCTTGCTCCTCGTCGGAGCGGGTGTGCTTGACCAGCAGGATGACACTGGCCAGGGCAGCGAAGATCATGGTGGCGGCGCCCCGCTGCTGAGCGGCGACCGCACCCAGGCTGTCGCCGTACGCCGGCCCTTGCATCAGAAGGATCACGGGGTTGGCCGCGACCTCGTTGACGTAGTGCAGGCGTGCTTCGGGAGCCGGAAGCAACTGGCGGATGGTGGCCACCGTGGTCGCGACGAAGAGAGTGACCAACACGATCCACAGCGGCTGCCAGACGCGGTCACGGCGCAGGATCAGCCGGATCAGTGCCGCGGTGTTCATCGGTAGTGCCTCATGAACAGTTCCTCGAGGGTGGGGGGCTGGGCGGTGATGTCGCGCACGCCGTACTGCGTCAGCCGGGCCAGCACCTCGCCGATGTGGTCGCTGTCGGCCTGGAAACGTACGCGGCCGCCGTCCGTGCTGAGGTCGTGGACATGGGGCAGGCCGTCAGCCGGAACCCTGGCCAGCTCCGCCGTGATCGAGATGCGGGTGAGGTGGCGCAACTGTGCGAGCGTGCCGGCCTCGACGATCCGGCCGTCCCGGATGATGCTCACCCGGTCGCAGAGTGCCTCGACCTCGGCGAGGATGTGGCTGGAGAGCAGGACCGTACGGCCGGCGCGCCGCTCTTCGGTGATGACCTCGCGGAAGACCGCTTCCATCAGCGGATCGAGACCGGAGGTCGGCTCGTCCAGCAGCAGTAATTCAACCTGGGAGGCGAGTGCGGCGACCAGTGCGACCTTCTGCCGGTTGCCCTTGGAGTAGGTCCGGGCCTTCTTGCGCGGATCCAGGGCGAAGCGCTCGATCAGCTCGTCGCGCCGCTTGGCGTCGGTGCCTCCGCGCAGACGGCCGAGCAGGTCGATCACCTCGCCGCCGGACAGGCTCGGCCACAGGGTGACGTCGCCGGGGACGTACGCGAGCCGCCGGTGCAACTCGACGGCGTCGGCCCAGGGATCGCCGCCCAGCAGCCGTACCTCGCCGGCATCCTTGCGCAGCAGGCCGAGCAGGATGCGGAGGGTCGTGCTCTTACCGGCGCCGTTCGGGCCGAGGAACCCGTGCACCTCTCCTTCCCGCACGGTCATGTCCAGGCCGTCCAGCGCGCGGACCCGGCCGAAGTGCTTGATCAGCTGATGGATCCGGACCACATCAGGCATCGGGGCGCTCCTTCATGTGAAGGTCGGTGACGGCCTGACGGAGCCGGTCGCCCTGCTGAGCGGTGATCCACTCGCCCATGTGGGCGTAGACATCGACCAGGGCGGTGCCGATCAGGCTGGAGTTCGCGCGCTGCAGCACATCGACGCCGAGCCGCCGGGACAGATGGTCGTGCAGCACGATCGTGCCCAGATGCATCGCCGCCATCACGACGGCCCGCTCACGAACCTTCGCTTCGCCGGGCGGGAACTCATCGGGCCAGGTCGCCGCGAAGAACCGCTCGGCGACCTCGGAGCCTTCGTCGAACAACGCAGCCGCCACCGGCGAGCCCTCGACCAGGGCCCGAGCGAGATAACGCACGCTGAGTTCGCTCGCGTCGTACATCCCCCGCAGGAACTCGGGGCTGACGTGGGCCGCTTCCTGGACCTCGCCGGCGGCGCCCAGGATCACGTCGCGGACATGCCGGTCGCACGCCTCGCGAAGCCCGTCCTTGGAGCCGAAATGGTGCTGTACCAGGCCGACGGAGACGCCCGCGGCGGCGGCGACGGCCTTCATCGTCGCGCCTTTGAAGCCGCGCTCGGCGAACTCGGCCAAGGCGGCGTCCCGGATCCGCGCGCGGGCGGTCAGATCTTCGGGCGGCCGATCAGGTGATGAATGCATACCTTGAGACTATATGAACATATGGTTTCCTGAAAGTACGTATGGCCACGGTGCTTGCTGTCGGTGGGGGATGTACCGCGCCGTCTGTTCCGGACCCGGCATGGGGTCGCCGTTCTTGTGAACTCCCGTGCCGCCCGCCCTCGGCGAGCAGCAACACCAGAGCGACGACCCAGCCCCTTCTCATACCTCTTGCGATCATTTTCAGCGCGCGGTTCACGCGCCGACTGTGCGCCTGCCTGGGCGGCACCACTCAGAACGGCGGAGATACCCGCCGGGAGCGCGCCTGATGGGTCTCCGTACGCGGCGTCATCCGGCCAGGCGTCGGCGCAGGAAGTCCTTGCCCTGCTCGGCTCCCTTACGGCTTTCGGCCTGAGCCCGGCGGAAGAACTCGGTCAGCTCCCCATCCCCGGCACGTTCGGCGTCGGCGATGTAATTCTCCAGTCGCAGCACGTTGCTCAGGCACTGCTCGACGAACCAGATCAGGTTGTAGTCCTTGTCCTTGGTTCCGGTGACGCCGCCGGTCTCCTGCTGTGTCGGATCCATCTGCTTTTCCTCGCCTTGGACGGTCGGTCGCTTGCGCCGGCCGTCCCTCTCGACGGCCGGTCCGCTCTGTCCCTTCCCGGAGTACGCGCTCCATGCGTGCTCTTCGGGAGGGCTTCACGTGTTCATCGGATGCGCCAGTCGTTCGAGTCGAGGGCACCGGCGGCCTGCGGGCCCATCAGGCCCAGTCCACCGTCGACGAACACGGTCGTTCCGGTGACGTACGACGCGCCGGGAGAGACGAGGAAGGCCACGACGGCGGCGACCTCACGGGCGTCACCCGGCCGGGGAACGGGATACCCCCGCCTGCTGCCCGTCTGCGGCGGCATGTCCTCCTGCCCCGTCATCGGCGTGGCGATCTCGCCCGGCGCCACCGTGTTGACGGTGATGCCGTGCTCGGCCACCTCCAGCGCCAGGACGCGGCTGAACATGCGCAGCCCGCCCTTGGCCGCGCAGTACGGGCCCGCACCCACCTTCGGGTACTCCTCGTGAACACTGGTCACGTTGACGATGCGGCCGCCCCTCCCCGATGCGACCATGCGCTTGGCCGCTCTCTGGGCACACAGGAAGGCACCGTCCAGGTCCACCGCCAGCACCGACCGCCAGCGCTGGTAGCCCATTTCGAGCAGCGGCTCACTGGTGCCCGTGCCCGCGTTGTTGACCAGCACGCCGAGCCCGCCCAGTTCGTCGGCCAACTCGTCGACGACTCCCGCGGCCTTTTCAGGATCGGTCAGGTCGTGCCTGCGCACCGCCGCCTTCCGGCCCTGCCCACGTACGAGGTCCGCGGTCCTCTCAGCGCCTTCACGGTCGCCGTGGTAGGTGATGCCGACCTCGAACCCCTGCTCGGCCAGCGCCACGGCGGTGGCCTTGCCGATGCCGGAGTCGGCTCCCGTGATGATCGCCACCTCGTCGTATCCGTCGCTCATGGCCCTCCTCGTGCCGGATCTCCCGAGCGTCTTCTTCGCGATCGCGGGGTCGCCTCCCGAATCGAGAGACGCCAGATACCCGGGTACGCCATGGCCAAACAGGTGAGGGCAGGACCGAGCGGCACACATCGCTGAAGGGGCGGCGGGCCTCACTCGAAAGTGGCCCCATCCGTTGTCGATCCGTTCCATTCCCTTCCTCGGGGGCACGGGGGACGTAGTCCACGACATCGACCCCGGACAAGGGAACAGATCATGAAGGCAGTCGTCTGGCACGACACCGGCAAGATAGCGGTCGAACAGGTCCCGGATCCGCAGATCCGCGATCCGCAGGACGCGATCGTCCGGATCACGACCAGCGCCGTGTGCGGCACTGACCTGCACTGCGTCCGCGGCACCATGCCCGGCATGGTGCCCGGCACCATTCTGGGTCACGAGGCGGTGGGGGTGGTGGAGGAGACCGGGCCCCAGGTGCGCAACTTCAACCCGGGGGACCGCGTCGTGGTGTGCTCGACCATCGCGTGCGGGCACTGCTCTTACTGCCGGGCCGGCTACTACGCCCAATGCGATGTGGCCAACCCCAACGGCTCCCAAGCCGGTACGTCGTTCTTCGGCGGACCGCAGTCCACCGGACCGTTCGACGGGCTGCAGGCCGAGCGTGCGCGCATCCCGTACGCCCACACCGGCCTGGTCGCCATCCCTCCGGGCGTCAGCGACGAGCAGGCCATCATGGTGAGCGACATCTTCCCCACAGGCTGGTTCGGCGCTCGCCTCGCCGAGGTGGGCCCTGGCGACGTGGTCGTGGTGCTGGGAGCGGGACCGGTAGGACAGCTGGCCGCGCTGTCGGCCCGCATCCAGGGCGCCGGACGGGTGCTGATCGTCGACGGCAACGCCGACCGCCTGGAGACGGCTCGGATGCAGAACGCGGAGACCATCGACTTCAACGCCGAGGATCCCGTACTGGCCGTCAAGGAGCTGACGGGCGGGATCGGGGCCGACCGCGTGATCGACGCCGTCGGCGTGGACGCGGAGAGCCCCGCGCGTGAGCATCAGCCCGGCGGCCAGGACGATGCCTGGGTCCCGGGCGACGCGCCCGCGCAGGCGTTGCGCTGGGCGGTGGACATGGCGGACAAGGCCGGCACGATCGGCATCATCGGCGTCTACCCGCCTGGCTTCGAGAGCTTCCCGCTGGGCACGGCCATGAACCGCAACCTGACCATCAAGGCGGGCAACTGCAACCACCGGCGCTACGCCCCCGGCCTGCTTAGCAGGATCGCCAAGGGTGGCGCCGACCCCACCACGGTCCTCACCCAGCAGGAGAGCCTGCCCACGGTGATCGACGCCTATCAGGCCTTCGACCGCCGAGAACCAGGCTGGACGAAGGTGACCCTCGAACTCGGCTGATGCCGTACGAAGGAGAAAGGAAGCCGCAGACCGGACCCGCGCGTCGGCACCGATGAAGGGCGGCTTCTGTGACCAGCCGGTCCGCGCGATGTTTTCTTCGCCGCATGTCAGGGATGGCGGGGCTGTCTCGTCTCAGATATCGACACCACGTTCTGCGAAGAACACCCCACCTGTAGCGAGGAGCCGGTCATGAGCGAGCAGACCCTACATCCGAAGATCGCGCTGGTCACCGGGGCGAACAAGGGGATCGGCCGGGCGGCCGCCGATCAGCTTGCCGCGCTGGGCATGACGGTCCTCATCGGGGTCAGGGAGCCGCGGCGCGGCGAGGAGGCCGCTGCGACGCTGCGCGCGTCAGGCGGCGACGTGCACGCGGTCACCTTGGACGTCACCGACCAGGCCTCCGTCCGGGCGGCCGCGAGGTGGGTCGGCGAGCGCTTCGGCCACCTCGACGTGCTGATCAACAACGCCGGCATCACCGGCTCCGGGAATGTCTCGCCTGAACACGCCCACGATCAGATCCCGAGCTCCGTCGACCTGGATATGGTCCGGGCGGTGTTCGAGACCAACGTCTTCGGGGTGATCGCGGTGACCAACGCCATGCTGCCACTGCTGCGCCGGTCACCGGCACCGCGCATCGTCAACGTCAGCAGTCACGCGGCGTCGCTGACCCTGACCAGCGACCCGGACGGGCCGTTCGCGGCACTGCTGCCGTCGGCCGCGTACACACCCTCCAAGTCCGCGCTGAGCGCCCTGACCGTGCAGTACGCCAATGAGCTGCGCAAGGATGGCATCCTCGTCAACGCCGCCGCCCCCGGCTATGTCGACACCGACAGCAACAACCACACCGGGCACCTGACCCCCGCACAGGGCGCCACGGTCTTGGTGCGCCTGGCCACGCTCGGCGGGGATGGGCCGACAGGTGGGTTCTTCAGCGTGGACGGCCCGTTGCCCTGGTGATGGTGGCCAGGCGACCTGTGGGCGGCGGCGGTTGAAGGAGGAGATGGCTTGACCAAGACCGAAGAGTTCCAGGAGCTGCGGCCGCTGCTGTTCGCGATCGCCTACCGGATTCTGGGCAGTGTCGGTGAGGCCGAGGACGCGGTCCAGGAGACCTGGCTGCGGTACCGGGCATCCCCGGTCCAGCCCGCGTCGGCCAAGGCGTTCCTGTCGACCGTGGTCACCCGGATCTCGGTCGACGTGCTGCGCTCGGCCCGCGTCCGGCGGGAGGCGTACGTCGGGCCGTGGCTCCCCGAGCCGTTGCTGACCGATCCCTACCAGGACCCGGCGCGCTCGGCGGAGCTGGCCGACTCGGTCTCGATGGCCGCCCTGCTTCTGCTGGAACGGCTCACCCCGCTCGAACGCGCGGTCTTCGTGCTTCGGGAAGTGTTCGCCTTCGGCTTCCCGGACATCGCCGCCGCCGTGGGCCGATCGGAGGCGGCGTGCCACCAGCTCGCGGCGCGGGCGCGACGTCACATGGACGCGGGCCGGGCCCGTTTCGAGGTCGGTCGGAGGGAGCGCGAGGATCTCGCCGAACGCTTCTTCGAAGCCTTCAGGAAAGGTGACGTCGACGAGCTGGTCAAGCTGCTGGCGGCCGACGTCACCGTGATCGGCGACAGTGGCGGCAAGGCCCCTCAGTGGCAGCCCGTCATCGTCGGTGCCGAGAACGTGGCCCGGATGCTCGCGACGTTCGTCCCGTTGGCCGTCAGGAGCGGCTGCATCGTAGCGTCGCAACAGGTCAACGGTCAGCCGGGCGCGGTCTTCCGCGACCGGGACGGCCAGGTCCTCAGCACCTGGGCGCTCGACGTCCTCGACGGGCAGGTCCAGACAATCAGTACGGTGAACAACCCAGAGAAGCTCGGGCACGTCGGTCCCGTGGCGGACGCCTGGGCGGCCCTCCGCGGGGCGAGTCAGCCACCTCGGCCCATGGACGAGCCGAAGTAACACCCGGCACCAGTGGTTCGTACGCGCGACCGGACGTCAGCGGGTCCGGTAGCGCGCGTAGATGAGTCCGCTGTCGAAGGCACGCTCCTCGACCAGTTCGAGATCGAGGCGCACGCCGTCGGGGAAGAACCGCTTGCCACCGCCGACCACGCTCGTGGTGATGAACAGGTGGTACTCGTCCACCAGGCCGGCCGCGATCGCCTGGGCCGCGAGATTCGGGCCGTCGACGGTGAGGTCGTGATCGGCCTCGGCCTTGAGCCTGCGCACCGCGTCCGGGTCGAAGGTGCGCTCCAACCTGGTCTTCGCGCTGGACACCGACTCCAGTGTCGTGGAGTACACGATCTTCTCCGCGGCCTGCCAGTCGCGGGCGTACTGCAGGATGTGTGGTGGCTGGTCGGGCTCGGTGTGCGCGGTCTCCCAGTAGACCATCGTCTCGTACATGCGTCGGCCGTAGAGGTAGGTGCCGACGGGGCGGAAGAGGTCGTTGATGAAGGTGTGCACCTCCTGGTCGTCGGCCCCGGTGCCGAGGTCGCCCTCCGCTGCCTCGGCGTAGCCGTCGAGCGAGGTGACCATCGAGTAGATGAGCTTGGCCATGCGTCTCCTTCGGGTACGAGCGTGTCAGTCCGCGGCGGTCTCGCAGGGTATGACCTCCGCACGACCTGAAACTCATCGCTCGGCCGGATCCGCGATCGTCGGATCCCGGGCCCGGGCACGTGACACGCGACATGCGCCGGCTGGCTGGAGCCGCGGCCGCGCAGGGATTTCGCTCGCCGCGCTCACTTCTGGGCTTTGATGCCGTCCAAGGCCATGGCGAGCACCCGGTCGCGCTGCGCCTCCTGGACGAAGTTCGCTCCGCTGACACCGTTGACCAGGAACAGAACGTCGTCGAAGCTCACGTCGTCCCGGGCCTTGCCCGCGCCCTGGGCGCGCTCGAGCAGCGGCCGACCGGCCGCGTGGATCATGTCGCGGCCGGTCACGAACATTTCCTCGCGGTGCGCGACGGCGTCGTAGATGGCCTTCTTGGTGGTCGCGTAGCTGACGAACTGGCGCAGCCAGCTTTCCAGGGCGTCCCACGGTTCGAGGTCGCCCAACTCGGCTGCCATGCGGGCCAGGGACTCCACCTCATCCAGGTAGACGGCCTCGAACAGGTGCTGGCGGGTGGGGAAGTTGCGGTAGAGCGTCGCGATGTTGACCCCAGCCTGGCGGGCGATCCCCTCAAGCGAGGCGCCGGAGCCCTCGGCGCCGAACGCCTCACGGGCGGCGTCGAGCAAGGCGTCGAAGTTGCGGCGTGCGTCGGCGCGCGCAGGCCGGCGCACGGTGAGACCCGGTTCGGCTCGCGTGCCGGGCTCGGTGGCACCCACTCACATACCTCTTTCTGCGACACCGACCTTGCTAAGCGAAGGGGGGACTGCGTTAAAGTCAAGGCATGCCTTCGCTTGTGTGGAGGACCTTCCCGACAGTATCCCGAACCGGCAGGAGACCATGACTACCATCGGCTTCATCGGCAGCGGAAACATCGGCAGCACACTCGCCCGCCTCGGGGTCGACGCCGGCCACGACGTCGTCCTCAGCAACAGCCGCGGCCCGGAGACCTTGCAGAGTCTGGTCGCACGGCTCGGCCCGCGCGCCCGTGCGGCGACCCCTTCCGAGGTCGCGACCGTCGGCGACATCGTCGTGGTGTCCATCCCGATCAGGGCCTACCGGCAGGTCCCCGCGGACGCCCTCCAGGGCCGGGTCGTCATCGACACCCTCAACTACGACCCCGCCCGGCAGGGCAGCGTCCCCGAGATCGACGCCGGTGACACCCCCGCCCATCTCCTGCTCCAGGCCCACCTGACCGGCTCAAGCGTCGTCAAGGCGTTCAGCAACATCTTCTTCAAGCACCTGGCCACCCTGGGACGCCCGGCCGGCGCCCCGGACCGCACCACCCTGCCGATCGCCGGCGACGACGCAGCCGCCAAGCAAGCGGTCGCCACCCTGATCGACTCGCTCGGCTATGACACGTACGACGTGGGCCCGCTCGCCGAGAGCCGCCGATTCGCGCCGGGCACACCCGCCCAGCACGCCTACCTCGACCCGGCCGGAATGTTCGCCGCCCCCGGCCGCCCCGCGTCCGCGGACGACCTCACCAAGCTCCTCACCGCTCGGGCCGCATCGCCAGAAGGGACGGCGAACCGATGACCCAGCCCGTCAACCAGCAGGCAGCGACGCCCATCACCGCTTCGCGGCTTCTTCATGTCGACAACGGCCGGCCGGGCCGGTTTCGCCGAGCGCCTCAGCCGCCAGGGACGGCTGCGCAGGTTCCTGTCGGCGCACGCCTTCACCGTCTACGTCATCCAGCCGCCCGTCCTGGTCGCCCTGGGCTACGCCCTGAGCGGCGTGGAGGCGCCCGCGATCGCCAAGGCCGCGCTGCTCACCGCCATCGGACTGGCACTGTGCTGGGCGACCGCGTACGTGGTGCGCGCCCTGCCGGGCGCCAAGAAGGTGCTGTAGACCCGTAAGAAGGGGCGACGGCCGGCGACATGCCATCGCCCCCACCCCGCCCAATGCTCGGCCCCGGAGGGCACGGGTCAGGAGTTCTGCGGCCGCAGCGGTGTGGAGGCGAAGGGCGTCATCGGCTGCTCAGGGGTCTCCTCCAGCCGTTGATAGGCGGCTTCGATCACGTTGTCGGCGTCGATGGACGCCTCCAGCAGCGACATGCCCCGGTCGGTGCGTCTGGTCACGGCCCGCCGCCAGCGGTCGAGGTTCTCCCTGCTGAGTTCGAGGAACCGGCGGGCCGGTATCGACAGGGGGGAGGTCGAGGTGATGGCGTAGATCGCCCGTACGGCCAGCGGTTCGATCATGCGCAGGCTCGCTCCTCTGCGTCGAGCGTCCAGGGCCTGGCGCATCGGCAGGACAGCGGCTCCGGCGCCGGCGACGATCAGCGGCACCAGTCCGGCGGGTTCGCTGACATCGACGACGACGGTGGGTTCGACGCCGATGGAGTCGAGGTACGCACGCCCGAATCCCCGGTCGACGATCATGGGCAGGCCGTCGAGCATGGTGGCCGGGATCGGGTCGGGAAACTCGGCGCGCCAACTGGGCGGCAGCGCCAGCACGACCTCGCCCTCCCCGATGCGGAAGCAGTCGATTCCCTGCCGGGACACGGGCGCGACCGCATAGGCGAGCTCAGCCTCGCCCGACCTGATCAGGTGGACGATCTCGTCGGTGTCGCCGTCGTGCTGCTTGAGCCGGACCGTGAACCCGGGATGCTGGCGGCGGAAGTGACCTACCCACGCGGCCAGGAAGTTGGACGTGAGGGAGGTGGAGATCGCCAGGTCGACCCGTCCGCGTTCGAGCCCCCGATACCCCTCGGCGACCTGGCGGGCATGATGCAGGTCGCGGACGACCTGGCGGGCAGGCCCGACGAGTGCCTCACCGGCCGGGGCGAGCACCAGTCCGCGCCCGACCCGGCGGAACAGTTCCACGCCGAGGTCGCTCTCCAGGCGGCGGATGATCTGTGACAGGGACGGTTGTGCCAGGTAGAGCGCGGAGGCGGCCCGGGTGATGCTGCCCTGGTCGACGACGGCGAGGAAGCATTCGAGCTCGCGGACGTTCATGATGCGATCCAATGTGCGCCCTGCTCACCAGGTCAAGCGCCGCGCCAGCCGGGCTCACCCGAGTCGGCCCCGGCGTGGGGCACCGCCTGGTCCGCCTCGACGGTGACACCGTCGAGGGTGAAGGGCAGCGAGGGAACGGTGTAACGGTCACCGTCCGGCCCGACGCCCGTGGTCAGGACTCCGCTGGCACGCACGTCCGGAGCCTCGGCCACGTCGTGGTAGGTGCGCACCTCCGCCGCGACGATGCCGTGGTCGGCCAGCATCGCGAGGCACTCCTCGGTCCGCAGGACGCCGAGGGCCTGCGAGATCTCCGCCAGGAGCGCCTCCCGGTTGGCGACCCGGGCGGGATTGTCGGCGAAGCGAGGGTCGTCGAGCATCCACTTCCTGTCGATGAGCCGGCACAGCCGCGCGAAACGATCGGCGGTGTAGGCGGACAACACGATGGTCCCGTCGGCGGTGCGTACCAGGTCGGCGGCGGGAGCGACGGTCGCCTGGCCGTTGCCCTTGCGCCGCGGCT
This sequence comes from Nonomuraea sp. K271, assembly GCF_009908215.1. Classification (NCBI taxonomy): domain Bacteria; kingdom Bacillati; phylum Actinomycetota; class Actinomycetes; order Streptosporangiales; family Streptosporangiaceae; genus Nonomuraea; species Nonomuraea sp. K271. The sequence goes on from NZ_JAAAHR010000045.1 coordinate 16,959, forward strand.
CCTGGCCGGAGGCGTGCCATTCGCCCCACATCGCCGACTGAAGGTGGATCGCGGCGTCCAGCAGCGAGACCTCGGCGACCCCGCCCTCGCCGGTGCGCTCCCGGCGCAGGAGCGCGGCGAGGACGACCTGGACGACCGCGTAGCTGGCGGCCACGTCGGCGATGGGGAAGCCGACCCGGAGCGGATCACCGTCGAGCTCGCCGTTGATCGCCATCAGCCCGCTCTCGGCCTGCGCGGCGATGTCGAGGCCGGCCCGGTTCGCCGAGGGGCCTCGGGAGCTGAAACCACGGATCGAGACGTGAACGAGCCTGGGGTTGACCTGCCGCAGGTCGTCGGCACCGAGACCGAGGCGGGACAGCGCGTCCGCCCGTAGGTTCTGCACGAGGACGTCCGCCCCGGCGACCAGATCCAGGGCGGTCTGCCTGTCGCCGGCCTGCTTGAGGTCGAGCACGATCGAGCGTTTGCCGCGGTTGTAGGCCAGGACGATGCCCTCGCCGTACGCGCCGATGCCGCGTGCCTGGTCGCCGGCGGGCGGCTCGACCTTGATGACCTCGGCGCCGAGGTCGGACAGCATCTGGGTCGCCGCGGGCGCGGCGATGTAGTGGCCGAACTCGACGACGCGAACTCCCTCAAGAGGGGGAATCATGCCGCTCCTACTCTCCGGTGAACACCGGTCTGCGCTTTTCCAGGAAGGCTTGGGCGGCCCGCCGCGCATCGCCGCTGCGGGCACACTCGACCATACGAGGCACCTCCCGCCGCAGGTATTCGGGCAGCGTGGCCGATCCGGCGTCCGCCAGGTTCTGCTTGGCGTAGCGCATCGCCTTCGGCGCCTGCGCGGCGAGCCTGCCGGCCAGCGAGCCGGTCCGTGCCGCCAGATCGGTCGTGGTCTCGGTCACGAGTCCCAGGTCGGCCGCTTCGGCGGCGGTGAGCTTGGCCGGGTCGAGCAGCAGCGCCCGCGCGCGGGCGCCGCCCACCGCGCGGGTCAGCAGCCAGGCGCTGCCCAGATCGCCGGACACTGCGGCGCTGACGAACGCCGTGTTGAACACCGCCTCCCGCGCCGCGAGCCGGAAGTCGGCGGCCAGCGCGAGGCAGAGCCCCGCACCGGCGCAGGCGCCGTTGACGGCGGCGATCGTCGGCGAAGGGAAGTGGACGAGGGTCTCCACAATGGCCGAGGCCCGGCTCAGGCGTTCGCGGTCGTCGGCCACCGAACGTCCGCGCAGCGTGCGCGTCTCCTGGTCCTGGGCGCTGTCCGACCCGACCCGCGCGAGGTCGGCGCCGACGCAGAAGTCGTCACCGGCGCCCGTGACGACGAGGACACGCAGGTCCGGTTCGGAGCCGGCCCGCTCGATGGCGGCGAGCAGATCCTGCACGAGGTGCCAGGAGATCGCGTTGCGGCGCTCCGGCCGGTTGAGGGTCACCGTGCCGACCCCGTCGCGCAGCTGGAAAAGCACGGTTCCCGAGCCGATCGCCGTCCCGCTCACCGGGGGAGGCCCAGCAGGTCGCGGGCGATGATCGTGCGCTGGATCTGCGCGGTGCCGCCGGCGATCCGCTGTCCGCGTACGTGCAGGTGGCGCCAGCGGAGATGGCCGAAATGCCCGCCGTCGGGGCTGAGCCGGCCGTCCGCGCCGAGGACGTCGGCGCCCAGGTCGGCGATCGCCAATCTGGTCCGCGACCACAGCAGCTTGGTGACCGAGGCCTCCGCGCCGAGGTCCTGGCCCCGAGCCATGCGGGTCATCGCGTCGTAGCCGCGGACGCGGAGCAGCTCCAGGTCGGCACGGCAGCGCGCGATCCGTGTCCGGATCTGAGGGTGTTCGATGGCCGGACGGCCGTCTTTCCTGGTGTGCCGGGCCGCGGCGATCACGTCGTCGAGCTCGTGGCTGAACTCCACGTACTGGCTGATCGGCGAGGCGTTCCGCTCGACCGAGAGCAGGTAGCGGGCCACGGCCCAGCCGTCGTCGATCCGGCCGACCACGTTGCCGTCGACGGGCACGCGTACCTCGTCGAAGAACTCCTCCCCGAACTCGTGCGAGCCGGACATCTGACGGATCGGGCGTACGTGCACCCCTGGCAGCGTCAGGTCGATCAGCAGGAAGGTGATGCCGCGACGTCGTTCCGCCTTCGGATCGGTGCGGACGAGGGCGAACATGGCATCGGCGTGGCGCGCCAGCGAGGTCCAGGTCTTCTGTCCGGACACCACCAGGACGTCGCCGTCACGCCGAGCGGTGGTCGAGAGGCCGGCGAGGTCGCTGCCGCTCTCCGGCTCGGAGAACCCCTGGCACCAGATCGCCTCGCCGGACAGGATCCGCGGCAGGATCGTCCGTTTCTGCACGTCGCTGCCGTAGCGCAGCAGTGTGGGGCCGAGCAGCGCCGTGCCGAGGTAGGTCAGGCCGAGGAAGGGACCGATCGGCGCCCGGGCCCGCGCCATCTCCTCGTCGTGCACCGCCCGGATCTCGTGGTCGGCTCCGCGCCCGCCGAACTCGACGGGCCAGTCGACGCCGGCGAAGCCGTGGTCGAACCGGTCCTTCTCCCAACGGCGCCGCAGCTCCAGGGACTCCTCGCTCCCGTCCCGGTCGATCCAGAAACTCGGTCGGCGCCACCTCGCCGGCACGGACTCCTCCAGCCATCGGCGGATCTCCCGCCGGAATCTCTCCGCCGCCGACGAGTATCGAAGATCCATGCCGTGCACCACTCCTTGTCCGATCCGGCCCCTGCGCGCACGCCCATCCTGAGCACCGTCGTCTCGGAGCGTCAAAGAGCAAAACCCATGACCGACTCATTGTGAAATGCAATGGGTCGGGTTGGTTTCACGTCTTTGACGTACTTCACACATGCACTGTGGACTGTGTGCCATTCGCGTAAGTGGACCGGTGACATGGACTTTGGGCTCAGTGAGGAGCAGGTGGCGATGGGTGGCGCCGTACGGCGCTGGCTCGATCGCCACCTGGGCCTGGCGCGCGTGGCGGAGTACGCCGACACGCCTTCGGCCGGGTTCGACGCCGGCCTGCGACGTGCGGCGGCCGACCTCAACTGGCTCGGGGTGACGGCCGCGCCGTCGGACGGGGGTCTCGGACTCGGGCTGCTCGACCTCGCCGTGGTCGCCGAGGCGCTGGGGGCCGGCCTCGCGCCGGCGGGCGTCGGAACGGCCATGGCCGCCGGCGACATCCTCGCCACCTCGATCGACCCGGAGCAGCGGCGCCGCTGGCTCGCGCCGATGGTCGCGGGCGAGCTCATCGGCGCGGCCGCCCTGCGCGCTCCGGGCGGCTCGTGGGACCGCGACGGCATCGCCGTCGCCGCCACCCGTGACGGACTGCTCAGCGGCGACGCCGGAATCGTCGGCCATGCGCAGGAAGCCGACATCTTGCTGGTCGCCGCCACGTCGGCGAGTGGCCCCGCGGTATTCGTCGTGGCGGCCGGACATCCCGGGGTGTCGATCCGCGCCGTCGAGCCCGTCGACCCGACCATGCGTGCGGCCCGGGTGACCCTGACCCAGGTGCCCGCCGAGCCGCTGAGCTGGGCCCACGACGGCGTCTTCGAGCGCATCGTCCAGCGGTTGACCGTGCTCGTGAGCGCGGACCTCGTCGGCGCCGCGGGCACGGCGATGCGGATCACTCTTGATCACCTTCGCGGGCGCCGGCAGTTCGGCCGGGCGATCGGCAGCTTTCAGGCGATCCAGCACGAGTTGGCCGAACTCCACGTCGCCTGGACGACGATCAGCGGTGCCTTGTGGTACACCGCCCACGCCCACGACACCGGGCGCGACGACGCCGTGCTGATGACCTCGGTGGTCAAGAGCCGCGCCGCCGACCTGGCCCGCCGGATGTCGGCCGCGATGGTGCAGTTCCATGGCGCGATCGGCTTCACCTGGGAGCACAGCGCGCACCTGTTCTTCAAACGGCTCCACCGAGACGCCTACGACTTCGGCGACGACGGCTGGCACGACTCGATCGTCGCCACGGCCGCCATCGGACCGGGAACCCATCCTGCCCTGTCCCTCCCAGGAGGTGCCCCATGAGTATTCTTCCGGCCGGCAGGCGCGGCCGTGCCGCGCTGCCCGCGCTCGTCGCGGCCGTCGTACTCGTCACCGCGGCATGCGGTGCGCCCGCGTCCCGGGACAGCTATCCGAAACGGGACATCCAGCTCATCGTGCCCTATCCAGCCGGAAGCGCCATCGACGCCACATCCCGTTCGCTGGTCGAGGTCGTGAACGACGAGGGCAAGCTCGGCCGGCGCGTCCAGGTGGTGAACAGGGAGGGCGGCGCCGGCTCGGTCGGCACCACGGCGACGCTCAGCGCCAAACCGGACGGGCACACGATCGGCCTCGTGCCGGACGGTCCGCTGACCTTGCTCCCGCGTACGGAGGAGGTCTCCTACGACCCGGCGGCGATTTCGGTGATCAGCGAGGTCACCACGTCGCCGGTGCTGTTCGTGGTGCCCGGCGACTCGCCGTACAAGAGCATCGGCGATCTGGTCGCAGCCGCCAAGGCCCGCCCCGGGGCCATCACGATCGCCGAGGGGCCCCTCAACTACGCCATCCCGGCCGGGAAGTTCGAGCAGTTGACGGGCACGCGGTTCAAGCACGTCAAGTTCGACGGCGACCAGGCGACCGTCACGGCCCTGCTCGGCGGCAACGTCGAGGTGGGCGTCATGCAACTGGCCGGCGGGACGGCGCAGTTGAAGGCCGGTAAGCTTCGCGCACTGGGGATCGCCTCCGCCGAGCCCATCGAACTCGCCCCCGAGATCCAAACCTTCACCCAGCAGGACGTCGCCCTGGAGTGGGAGGCCTACAACGTGTTGATCGCGCCGAAGGGACTGCCCGGCGACGTCCAGCGGAAACTGAGCGAGGTGTTCGGCTCGGCCGTCAAGAGTCAGAAGTTCGCCGAGGCGGCGCAGAAGCTGGGGTTGGTCGTCAGCGGGGCCGACGGTGAGTCGGCCAAGGCGCGGCTGGCCAAGAAGACCGCGGAGGCGGCGAACCTGATCGCGCCGAAATGAGGGGAACGGGTCTTGTGCGGGGGATCGCCGAGCCGGATGTGATCGCCGGCGGGTCGCTGCTGGTGCTGGGCCTGCTGTACGGCGCGCTGGCCCTCGATGAGGGTCTGGGAACGATGGCGGACAGTGGGGCCGGCTTCTTTCCCTTCGTCGTCGCGCTGGTGCTGGTCGCCGCCAGTGCCGTGGTCCTTCTGCAGAGCCGCCGACGGACGCCGGGCGGCCTCACCCCACCGGCGGACGACGAGAAAGCCGAGGCGGAAGGCGAGGGCGACGGTGAGGTGCGCTGGTGGCGGATCGCCGGCGTGCTGGCCGCCGCCCTGCTGGTGCCGGCGGTGGGCGACACCGTGGGCATGATCACGACGTTGGCGATCTCCTTGGTCCTGATGGCCAAGGTCATGGGGGTCTCCCGGTGGAGCAGCGCCGTGATCTTCGGTTTCTCCTTCGGCGCGGCCACCTGGTTGGTCTTCGTGCGCTGGCTGGCGGTCCCCCTGCCGGCCGGCATGCTCGGCCTGTTCTGAACGGAAGGACGCCCCGTGGGCGACGCGATCGACAACCTCGGCGCGGGCTTCGCCGCCTTCGCCGATCCGACCTACGTCATCCTCGCGCTGGTCGGCGTGGTGCTCGGCACGATGGTCGGCGTGCTGCCCGGCATCGGGCCGATCGGCGCGATGTCGGTCCTGCTCGGGATGACCACGCAGTTGGGCCCGACGGGATCGTTGATCCTCTTCGCCGGGATCTATTTCGGCTCCACGTACGGTGGGTCGACGACCTCGATCCTGCTCAACGTACCCGGTGAAGCGTCGTCGGTGGTCACAGCGCTCGACGGCCACGAGATGACAAAACGGGGCAGAGCAGGGCCCGCACTGACCATCGCGGCGCTCTCGTCGTTCCTGGCGGGCACCATCGCCATCTTCGGCCTCATGATGTCGGCGCCGTGGCTGAGCGGGATGGCGGTCAAGCTCGGTCCGCCCGAATACCTGGCACTGTGCGTCGCGGGACTCCTGCTGCTGGCGGCGCTCGCCGACGGCTCCGCCGCGAAAGCCATCGTCATGATCTGCGCCGGCCTGGCGATCGGCACGGTCGGGATCGACCCGGCCGGCGGTGACCTGAGGTTCACCATGGGATCCCCCACCCTGGCTGAGGGCTTCAGCTTCATCGCCCTGGTCATGGGGGCCTTCGGCGTGGCGGAAGCGCTCACGATGGTCGGCCGGCGCTGGCGCCCGAAGCCCGTCAAGGCCCCACGGCTCAGGGAACTCCTGCCCAGCAAGCAGGAGTCCCGCCAGGCGGCTCCCGCGGCGGTGCGTGGCTCGGTGATCGGCTTTCTGCTGGGGCTGGTGCCCGGTCCCGCCGCCGTGCTGTCGACGTTCGCCTCCTACGTCGTCGAGCGGAAGATCTCCAAAAATCCTGATAAGTTCGGCAAGGGTGCCGTCCAGGGGGTGTCCGGCCCTGAGGCGGCCAACAACGCGGCGGCCGGCGCGGCGTTCGTCCCGTTGCTGGCGCTCGGGATCCCGTTCGCGCCGACCATGGCGCTCGTACTCGCAGCCCTGCTGCTCAACGGCATCGTCCCCGGACCGACGTTCGTCGAGGACCAGCCCGACCTGTTCTGGACCGTCATCGCCGCGATGTACATCGCCAACCTGATGCTGCTGGTGCTCAACCTTCCGCTGGTGGGACTCTTCACCCGCCTGCTGTCCATCCCGCCGCAGACGTTGATGCCGCTCGTGATCGGCCTGTGCGTCGTGGGCGTGTACGCCGAGAACAACTCGATGTTCGACGTCGTGGTGATGCTGGTCGCGGGACTGCTCGGATTCATGCTGCGCCGGGCCGGGTTCAGCATGGCCCCCTTCGTGCTGGCAGTCGTCCTCCAGCCCACGCTCGAAGTCTCACTGCGCCAGACCCTGGCCTTCTCCGACGGAAACCCCGGGTACGTCCTCGGACGGCCCGTCACGATGGTCATCCTCGGTCTCGTCGTCCTGGCCGTGATCGTCTCGGCGCGGCGAGCACTCCTCGCGCGAAAAGCCACGCGTCAACGCCCTGGCCCGGTCCCGGACGAGCGCACCCCCACACCCGGCGCATGACCGCGCCGGGGGCAGCCGGTCGCCGCGGCCGGCTTGTTCGGCCTTTCCCGGCGAACGGGTGGAGGTGGATCGATCCAGCAAGCGACGATGTGAGTGGCGTAGCTATCGGCGGCGTCACCATCGCGCATGGCAGTGGAGACATACCACGCGCTGGCCTGTGGCGGAGTTGTTCGTCGTCGCCTCCGACGGTGCGAGCCCGGCCTGGACGGGCGATCGGTTCAGTTCTGGGTTGTCGGGCGGATGACGATCTCGCCGATCTCCACGTCAGGCGGCTGTTCGATGGCGAAGGCGACAGCGCGGGCGACGGCTTGCGGCGCGATGGCGTACTCGTCCATGTTGCGGCGGATCTCCTCGCGTACCTCCGGGTTGTCGATGGAGTCGGCGAGTTCCGTGCGCACGTAGCCCGGTGAGACCGCCGTCGTCCGCAGCACGCCGTCGGTCGACTCCTGCCGCAACCCTTCCAGGAGGGTCCGTACGGCGTTCTTGGTCGCGGCGTAGACCGCCATGGTGGGTGTGATCTTCAGCCCGGCGGTCGACACCGTGGTCACGAGGTGGCCCTGCCCCTGCTCGCGGAACACCGGCAGCGCGGCGGCGATGCCGTGCAGCACGCCGCGCAGGTTGACGTCGATCATCGCCGACCAGCCGGCCACGTCGAGGTCGGCCACGGGACCGATCTTGCTGATGCCGGCGTTGCCCACCAGCACGTCGAGCCGCCCGAACTCTGTCACGGCCAGGCTGACGAGTCGTTCGAGGTCCTCGCGGGCGGTGACGTCCACGGCGCGGGCGATGGCGTGCCCGCCGCGGTCGCGGATCTGGCGGGCGATCAGGCCGAGCCGGTCCGTCCGCCGCGCGCCGAGCACGACGGCGGCGCCCCGCTCGGCGAGCAGGCACGCGGTGGCCTCGCCGATCCCGCTGCTCGCCCCGGTGATGGCCACGACCTTGCCCTTGATGGCTGACATAAGGGTTCTCCTCCGCAATAAACTGGACACGTGTCCGTTAGCGCTCCCACCGTACCGGACACGTGTCCGCTTAGCTATCTCGTCATGCAGAGGACCGATGAACGCACCCCGCCGCCGAGCCGACGCCGCCGAGAACCGTGCGCGGATCCTCCAGGCCGCACGAGAGGTCGTCGCGAACGCGGAAGAGGTGAGGCTCAATGAGATCGCCAGACGGGCCGGCGTCGGGCAAGGCACCCTCTATCGCCACTTCCCGAGCCGGGAGGCCTTGCTCTCTGAGGTCTACCGCAAGGACGTGGACGACCTCGTGGCCGCCGCACCGGTCCTGCTCGCCCAGCACGCGCCGCTGGCCGCCCTGGCTCGCTGGCTGGACCGGGTGGCCGAGTACGCGAAGATCAAGCAAGGGGTGTTCGCGGCCGTCGAGGCGGGGCTGCGGCAGGACCTGTCCACGCACAGCCTGGGCCCGATCGGCGAGACGCTGTCCACGCTCCTCGACGCGGGCAAGGCCGAGGGCGCCATCCGCCCCGACATCGACCCCCGCGACGTCATCCTCCTCATCGGCTACCTGGCCCGCCTGGAGCCCGCGGAGTGGGACACCCGCGCCCACCGCCTCCTGCGCGTCATCGTTGACGGCCTGAGTCATCACACCTGAGCAGGTGGACCGGCCCGGCGCCGTCCAGTGAGAACCGGCCGGCCTGGGCAGCGGCCTAGCGCGGCGGTCGCCGTCCGGGACCGCCGCCGATTTCGTCGGGGACGCAGGTCGAGCGCATGTCTAGAATAGACGCAACGACTCGTCTACTCTAACGCCATGACACATACGTTCACCCTTACCGACCCCCGAGTCGAGGCTGCCCTTGGCCGGATGTTCGAGCAAGCCGAGCGGGACGAGGCCACCGCCGCCCGCATGATGCCCGACGGGTTCTCGGGGATGTCACCCCAGGACCACGCCGACGCCGCGGCGCAGATCTACATGCCGATCTCCGCCGCGGGAGGTGGGCTGCTCTACAACCTGGTCCGGGCCGTCCGCCCGGCCACGGTGGTCGAGTTCGGCATGTCCTTCGGCATCTCCACGCTGTACCTGGGCGCGGCCGTGCGGGACAACGGCGCCGGACGCGTCATCACCACTGAGCTGAGCAAGGAGAAGATCGCCGCGGCGCGCGGGACCTTCGCGCAGACCGGCCTCGAAGACGTGATCAGCGTGCTGGAGGGGGACGCCCGCGAAACCCTTCGCGACCTGGACGTCACACCGGACTTCCTGCTGCTGGACGGCTGGAAGGACCTGTGCCTGCCCGTGCTGCGGCTGCTCGAACCGAGCCTGCGGCCCGGCACGCTCGTGGTGGCCGACGACATCGACCTGAGCAGCCTGCGACCGTACCTGGCCTACGTACGCGATCCCGGGAACGGCTACCACAGTGTGGCTTTCCCCGTCGAAGACGGGATGGAGATCAGCTGCCGCCTGTGAGCTCTCCGACGCCGTGACGGGCGAGGAAGGCCTCGACGAGCCCGTCGGTGAACGCGTCGCCGACGGGTTCACCGGTCACCAGCACGCGGTAGTAGAGAGGGCCCACGAGCTGGTCCGCCTCGGCCGCCAGGTCGAGGTCGGCGGACAGGTGGCCTCTGCGCACGGCACTCTCCAGCGGCCGGCGGTCGCGGCGGCGTTGCACGTCGAGACACCTGGCCCGGAACTCCTGGGCGAACGCCGGATCGTGCTGCGCCTGCCCGATCAAGGCTTTGAACACGGCCCCGGAGTCGGCCTCAGTCAGGAACCACGCCAATCGGCGCAGATATTCACGCAGGTCGCGGCCCACATCGCCGGAATCGGTGGGTGTCAAACTCTCGGTGGCATCCTGGAGGAAGGCGTCCATCAGGACATCCGTCTTGGTCTTCCACCAACGGTAGATGGTCTGTTTGGCCACACCCGCCCTGGCGGCGATGGCCTCCATCGTGACCCCGGCGAAACCCCTCTCGACCAGCAGATCGTCGGCCGCCTCGAGAACCGCCAGCCGGGCCTCTTCGCTGCGTCCGTGCCGGTTGCCGTGGTGACGCCGCCCCGTTCCGCCGGTGCGGTCCGCCTCGGCGGCGTGTGGTGAAGATGCCATCCTGCCTCCCGTCGGTGAGGATATGCGACCCTCGAAACGGTCAGGACTCGCTTGCTACGTGCAGGCGCTGTGAGGCGTCCTTGGCCTGCCGGTTGCCCCGGCACGGTATCGACAAGGAAGTGGGCCGTCCCCGCGCCGCACCGCGCGCACGGTCACCGGGGCGCAGCACCGGCAGTTAGTGCGGCGTTCGTGGCCGGCCAGGTAGGTGACGACCCCGCGTGACGACCCCGGCCGACGTCGACGGGCCGAGGAGCGACCGTCATGCGGGCAGCAGTTCCAGCCCGGTGCGTCCCTCCGGAGGCTGGGAGACGGACCCGGTGAGGGGAGCGAACAGGGCGCCGAGCTTGTTCACCGCCTCGGGGATGATGCGGTAGTAGACCCAGGTGCCGCGCCGCTCGCCGTCGATCAGCCCTGCCTTGCGCAGCACCTTGAGGTGGTGGGAGATGGTGGGCGCGGTCAGGTCGAAGGTGCCGGTCAGGTCGCACACGCACGCCTCGCCGCCGGCGTGGGAGCCGATCATGGACAGCAGGCGCAGCCGCACCGGGTCGGCGACCGCCTTGAGCATGACGGCGAGCTCGGCGGCGGTGTCCTCGTCCAGCGGTTCGCGGGCGATCGGGGCGCAGCACTGGCCGGTGGGGACGGTCATGACAACCCCTCCTGATTCGAATGCTGTCGAAATTATAGGCGGTGGTAGGCCACCAGCGCGAACGCGGCGATCGCGCAGGTTGCGGCCACCGCGCCCATCATCCAGCCATAACCTGCTGCCTGAGCGAGGGCGACCGCGCCAAGTGGAGCCAGCGCCTTGTCGGCGACGGAGAAGACGGGCCGCCGGACCTGGAGCAGATGGCGGTCCAGTTGCTCGGTTTCCAGCCGGCCGTGGTCACAGATGAGGCGCAGCGCCTCCTTCTGGGCGGCGGGTGGGGTATCCGTCGGACATCTTCGGTTCCCTTCAGCCGCAGCAGCCGCCGCCGGGCTCGGCCGAAGCGCCGACCGTGGCGAGCGGGAGCGGGGCGGACAGCAGGCCGCCGCTGATGCCGGTGCCCAGGCCGACACGCCGCTCCTGGGCTTCTGCGAGGTTGGAGGAGCACACGCCGGTCTCCGGCAGGTCGAGCTGCACGTCCCGGGCTGCCTCCCAGTCCCCGGCCAGAGCGGCGACCACGGAGCGGACCTGCTCGTATCCGGTGGCCATGAGGAACGTGGGTGCCCGGCCGTAGCTCTTGACGCCGACCGCGTAGTAGCCGGGCTCCGGGTGCGCGAGCTCGTCCACGCCGTGGGCGGGGACGGTGCCGCAGGAGTGCTGGTTGGGGTCGATCAGCGGGGCCAGGGCGCGGGTGGATCCGAGCACCGGGTCGAGGTCGAGCCGGAGTTCGGTGGCGATGGCGTGGTCGGGGCGGTAGCCGGTCGCGCTGACGACGCGGTCCACGATGACGCTCTGCTCGTGTCCGGACGGGTCGCGGCCGACCACCTCGACGCCCTGTTCGGTGGCGTTGAGGCGGTGGGTGAAGAAGCCGGTCAGCAGGGTGATGCGGCCGAGTTCGACGTGGGCGCGGAGCCGCGTGCCCAGCGCTCCGCGGGCCGGGAGCGCGTCGGCGTCCCCGCCGCCGTAGGTGCGGCTCGCGCTGCCACCGCGGATCGCCCAGGTGATCGGCGTGTCCGGCAGTTCCGCCAGGGCCAGCAGGGTGGTGGCGGCCGAGTGCCCTGCCCCGACCACCAGCGTGTGCTTGCCCGCGTAGTGGTCACGGTCCGCGCCGAGCACGTCGGGCAGGGCGTGGTCGACGAACACCGCGCCCTCGCCATGCGCGGGCAGGCCGTTCGCCCCGAGCACGTTCGGACTGGTGTAGGTCCCGGACGCGTCGACGATCGCCCGCGCCTGCAGCTCTTCGCCGCTCTCCAGGCGGATCAGGAACGGCACCTCGTCGCGGCCTGCCGTGCGCACGCGGTCGTAGCCGAGGCGGCTGATCGCGGTGACCTTCGCACCGAGGCGTACCTTGTCGCCGAACAGCTTGGCCAGCGGGGCGAGGTAGTCATCGATGAGCTCGGCGCCGGTGGGCAGCCACTCGCCGTCCGGAGCGGTCCAGCCGTCGGCCTCCAGCAGGCGGCGGGCGGCGGCGTCGATGTTGTACTTCCACGGGCTGAACACGCGGACGTGTCCCCACTGCGCGACCGACGCGGCGACGTGGTCGCCGGCCTCCAGGAGCAGGAAGTCGATGCCGCGCTCGGCCAGATGAGCGCCGGCGGCCAGGCCGACCGGACCGGCGCCGATCACGACGAGCGGCAGCGCGCCGGTCTGTGCGGCGCCGGCGAACTGCTCGATCTCGATGGCGGTGGTGCCACAGCAACTGTCACTCATGCTGCTCTCCATGGGGTGGGACGGGTTGGCGGTGCGACAGGCCGAAGGTACGGGCGCGCTCGACGGCGGCACCGGCGCGGCAGGCGGTGTCGCATACCTGAGCGGACCTCTCGTCGAAGGTGACGTCCGAGATGGGCGAGGCGGTCCGGCGCAGACGGGCGAAGAGAGCACGCATCGCGTACCTTCTGAATAGACGTCTATCTAAGCAGTGTCCATCATGCGTACTACTTAGAGATTTGTCAAATTAGCCGCGCATCGAAGCATCTGGTCAGAGGCCGAGCTGGGTGGGGGCGTCCCGCACGTGCGCGGCCAACGGGCCGACGACGTAGGCGGCATCCCTGCTGACGCCGCGCACACCATGAACACAATCTTCGGTGACAAGCCGACGGGTTGAGTCCGAGTGAGATGGCTTCCCGATTGGCTCCCATCGACTTCCAGATACGGAAAAGGGCCCGACCCGCTTAGCGGATCAAGCCCTCTACCTGGTCAAACTGGGTCGGGGTGGCGGGATTTGAACCCACGACCTCTTCGTCCCGAACGAAGCGCGCTGCCAAGCTGCGCTACACCCCGGTCGCACGCCGTCGTGCACGTGCTTGGAAAAGTCTAGCGGACTCCCAAGGTGGTTGTGACCGCCTTTATCGTCGGGGCACCAGCGTCAGGAGGCTGGCCTCCGGGAAACAGGCGAACCGGGCCGGTGCGTACGGCGAGGTGCCGAGGCCGGCGGACACGTGCAGCCAGGCGGAATCGTGGCGACTCAGCCCTTTCACCCTGGCCCGGTCGATGCCGCAGTTGGTGACCAGGGCGCCGTAGAACGGGATGCAGAGCTGGCCTCCGTGGGTGTGGCCGGCCAGCAGGAGTTGGTAGCCGTCGTCGGCGAAGCGGGTCATGTTGTTCGGCTCGGGGGAGTGCATGACGCCCAGCCGCAGGTCGGCGTCGGCAGGTGCGGGGCCGGCCACGAGGTCGTAGCGGTCGCGGGAGATGTGGGAGTCGTGGATGCCCGCCACGGCCACGTCGAGGTCGCCCACCTTGACTCGGGCCGTGGTGTTGTTCATGTCGAGCCAGCCCTCGGACGTCATGCCGGCGCCCAGCTCTTCCCACGGCAGGTTGGGGACGCTCTGGCGGCGTTCGTTCCTGGACGTGCGCCACAGGTAGCGGGCCGGGTTTTTCGGCTGGGGGGCGTAGAGGTCGTTGGAGCCGTAGACGAACAGGCCCGGGCGGGACAGCAGGGGCTCGAGGGCGTGCAGGAGGGCCGGCACGGCTTCCGGGTGCGCGATCGAGTCGCCGGTGTTGACGACCAGGTCGGGCTCCAGGGCGCCCAGCGAGCGCACCCACTTGATGAGCATCGAACGCCGAGGCGTCAGGTGCAGATCGGACAGGTGGAGGATGCGCACGGGACGCTGGCCGCGCTCCAGCACGGGTACGTCGAAACGGCGCAGGCGGAACGAGTTGCGCTCCACCACGGAGGCGTAACCCAGTCCGGCCAGGCCGAGACCGAGCATGGACAGTGGCACTGCGACGGCTTTCCTCACCCATTCATGATGCCTGACATCCGGCGCGGGGCGTTCGCGCAGGCGGCAAGATGGTGCGCATGAGCGCATTGAAAGACAAGCTGAAGGCCGATCTGACGGCTTCGCTGAAGGGCCGGAACGAGGTACGTCTCCGGACGATTCGGATGGCCCTGGCGGCGGTGAACGTCGAGGAGGTCTCCGGCAAGGAGTCCAGGGAGCTGACCGACGACGAGATCGTCAAGGTGTTGACCAAGGAGGCCAAGAAGCGGCGGGAGGCGGCGGAGGCGTTCCGTAACGCCGGGCGGTCCGAGCAGGCGCAGGCGGAGCTCGACGAGCAGGCGGTGCTGGAGGAGTATCTGCCTGCTCAGCTGTCGGACGACGAGCTGGCGGCGCTGGTCGACGCCGCGATCGCCGAGACCGGCGCGTCGGGGCCGCAGGCGATGGGGCAGGTCATGAAGGCCGTCAACCCGAAGGTCGCCGGGCGGGCCGAGGGCGGGCGGGTCGCGGCCGCGGTGCGGGCGAAGCTGGCGGGCAGGTAGTCCTGTAGGTCTGGCAGGTCAGGAGTGGGGGTTCCTGAGGTCCGCATTCCGGTGCTCAGGGCCGATTTCGGTGCTGGGCGGGATTCGGCCGTTAGAACCCGGCCTACGGCGCCTTCAGCAGCCTTGAGCCGCCCTCTGTGGCCGTTTGGCGCGGTTGTCGGGGCCGGGGCCTCCTCCTCGGCTGGGCGGAGGCCTCAGCCCGGCGCAGCGACGACCTGAGAGCCGCGCCCGCCCAGCCTCGCGCACCGGCCGCAAGCCCGCCCAGCCCCGCGCACCGGCCGCAAGCCCGCACAAGCCCGCACAAGCTCGCGCACTCGCCGCAAGCCTGTGTGTCCGTACGAGCCTGGTCCGGTCAGCCGCGGCCGTTGCCGCGCAACCCGCCGGCTCGCCCGTCGTCGCCGCGCCCTTCCCAGGCGGGTCTGTCGCCGCCGCCCGGCCAGTCGTCGCCGCCTCGGTCGAAGAGGTCGTCGAACGGTCCTCTGTCGCCTCGCCGGTCGTCGCGCTTCTTCTTGGGCTTGGGCGCGCAGTTGTCGGTGCACCCGACAAATCGGGATTTGTCGACCGCCGAGAAGTTCCGCGGCTCGACCCCCTTCAGGGCCGAAAGCATGGAGTCCTTCCAGATTCGCCCGGAGATGGACGACCCGTACACGTACGAATAGTACGTACCCCCGATGGTGATGCCGATCAGTTTGTGCGCCGAGGTGCCGCGCGGGTCGCCGAGGCTGACCGCGGAGGCCAGGTTGGGCGTGTAACCGGCGAACCACGCCGACATGTAGTTGTCGGTCGTGCCGGTCTTGCCGGCCGCGTCCCTGCCGATGCCGCCCACGCCACTCATCGTGCCCTTGGTGAAGACGCCTTCGAGGATGCCGTTGACCGCGTCGGCGACGTCCTCGTCGAGGGCCTGGTTGCACTTCGGTTTGTACTGCTTCGCCACGCCGCTGCGGTCTTTGATCTCGGTGATGGCCAGTGGCTTGCAGTATTTCCCGCGCGCCGCGAACACCGCGTACGAGTTGGCGATCGTCACCGGGTCGACCTCGTTGACCCCCAGGGTGAACGTCTCGACCTCGGACAGTTTCCCGCCGTCGGCCCGCTTGACCCCGAGGCGTTTGGCCATTTTGACGACCTTGCAGAGGCCCACCTTCTGCGAGAGCTTGACGAAGAAGGTGTTGACCGACCCCCACGTGCCGGTCTGCAGGGTCTTGAAGCCACCGCCGCCCTCGCTGGAGTTGCGCACGGTGTGGCTCGGGTCGCCGACGTTCTTGCCGTCGCAGTTCTTGAACGAGCTGTAGCCGCTGGCCTTGTAGCCGGAGGGCGAGGGGAAGCCGTCGCCGTACTTCATGCCCTCTTCCAGGGCGGCGGCCAGCGTGTAGACCTTGGCCGTCGAGCCCTGCTGGAAGCCGCGCCCGCCACCGTGTGCCGCGTCGGCCACGATGTTGTAGCTCATCTCGTTCTTCTTCTTGCTCCCGCCGAACGTGCGGGAGGCGGCCATGGCCTTGATCTCGCCGGTGCCGGGCACGACCATGGCCTGCGAGGCCACCGGCTTGTCCTTGGAGCTGACGTACTTCTTGATGGCCTTCTCGGCGGCGGCCTGCATCTTGGCATCGAGCGTGGTCTTGATCTGCATGCCGCCGCGCTGGAGCAGCTTGCGGCGCTCGTCCTGGTCCTTGCCGAAGTCCTCGTTGTTGAGGATCTCGTACTGGACGTAGAGGCAGAAGTACGGATATTTGCTGGACTCGCAGCCGCCGGACATCTTGACGTCCTTGTAGCCCAGCTTCTCCTTCTTGGCCTCGGCCGCCTCCTTCGGCGTGATCTTGCCGATCGCGGCCATCCGGTCGAGCACCACGTTGCGCCGTTCGAGCAGCCGCTTGCGGGAATCGGAGCCGACGTTGGGGTCGGTGCGCGCCGGATTCTGCACGGCGCCGGCCAGCGTGGCGGCCTCGGCGAGGTCGAGTTCGGACGCGGGCTTGTCGAAGAAGCGCTTGGCCGCGGCCTGGACGCCGTGGGCGCCCGCGCCGAAGTAGGCGATGTTCAGGTATTTCTCGAGGATCTGGTCCTTGGTGTACTTCTTCTCGATCGCCATGGCGTAGCGCAGCTCGGTCAGCTTGCGCGAGAGGGTGGGCGCGATCGCCGCCTGGTATTCCTCCGGCGTCTCCGCCTTGTTGACGAGCACCTGCTTGACGTACTGCTGGGTGATGGAGGAGCCACCCTGGGTCACGCCGCCGCTGGTGAAATTCTTCAGCAGCGCTCTCGTCGTTCCTTCCACATCGATCGGTCCGTGCTGGTAGAAACGGAAGTCCTCGATCGAGATGAGCGCCGTACGCATGATCGGCGCGACCTTGTCGAGGGGTACGGACTGGCGGTTTTCGAAGTAGAACTGGGCGATCTTCTTGCCGTTGGCATCGAGCAGCTCGGTGCGCTCGGGCAGAGGAGGCTCATCGAGGTTCTCGGGCTTGAGGTTGAGCCCTTCGACAGCGCTCTTCGTGGACATCCCGGCTCCGCCGACCGCCGGCAGGGCCACGGCGGCCGCGAGCACCCCGGCCGCTGATCCGGCGATGATCAGTCGCAGGACGTTGAGAACGGGGTTGGAGCGATCTTTGCCGCGAGCTTGCACGCTACCTAGCGTACGTCGAAACGGTGACCGAACCGGTATCGCGACACCATTTCGCCTTGACTGATGGGGGTGACTAGTCATTCCCGGTCAAGACTGCCCTGAGAAATTGGTCCTCTGGGGTCTGTCGGCCCGAACGTCTCGTTGCGTACGTTCTCCCTGCGGCAACTGAATACGGAGGCTCGGCGCCCGCGCCCGTCGGCCCCAAATGACGACTGACCACCTAAGGGGAGTGGGGTCGAAAATGTGGATCACGGATTGGACCTCCCGTGCCGCCTGTAAGGGTGCGGATCCGGATGCCCTGTTCGTGCAGGGCGCCGCGCAGAACAGGGCGAAGCTCATCTGCCGGGGTTGCCCGGTCCGCACGGAGTGCCTCGCCGATGCGCTGGACAACCGCATCGAGTTCGGGGTGTGGGGCGGCATGACAGAACGGGAACGGCGTGCACTGCTTCGACGGCGTCCTGACGTCGACTCGTGGCGCGACTTGCTCGAGTCGGCCAAGGAAGAGTACGAACGAACCAACGAGCTGATCGCGGGCTGAGCAGGCCCACGAGCGAGTACGGCCGGCGCCGTCCGCCGGCCGTACTTTCTCTTTGTCAGGCGGTCGCCAGCAGGTCACCGATCTGCCGCAGACCTGTGAGATCGTGAACATCCTCGGACATGGCGCGGACCTGCACCACGGGCACCGTGGGGTGGGCCGAGGAGAAGTGCTCCTGCTCGCGGCTTTCGCGGGCGGTGAGCTGCATCCGCCCGGCGTGCAGCCGCAGCACGGCGGCGGTCAGCTCGTGCTCGCCCCTCGACTCCAGATCCTCCGCGGCCGCCGCGCTGCGGGCGGCCGAGAGCGCTGGGGCGGGCGACACGTGCACGCGGTTGACGACGAGGCCGGCCAGGGGCATGCGCTCCTCGGCCAGGCGCTCGACGAAGTAGGACGCCTCGCGCATCGCGTCACGCTCGGGGGCGGCCACCACGAGGAAGGCCGTGCCTGGGGCCTGCAGCAGCTGGTACGTCATCTCGGCCCGCTGCCTGAACCCGCCGAACACGGCGTCGAGCGCGGACACGAACGTCTGCAGATCCTTGATCACCTGGGCGCCGAGCAGCTTGGTCATCGCGCCCGCCATCAACCCGAACCCGGCGTTGAGCAGGCGGAACGCGCTGCGCCCTCCGGCCTTGGCCGGGGCCGTCAGCAGCCTGATGAACCTGCCGTCGAGAAAGCGCCCCAGCCGCTCGGGAGCGTCGAGGAAGTCGAGGGCGTTCCGCGAGGGCGGCGTGTCGACGATGATCAGGTCCCACTCGTCGGAGCGGCGGAGCTGGCCCAGCTTCTCCATGGCCATGTATTCCTGGGTGCCGGAGAAGCTGGACGAAAGAGACTGGTAGAAGGGGTTCGACAGGATCTGCCTGGCCCGCTCGGGGTCGGCGTGCGCCTCGATGATCTCGTCGAAGGTGCGCTTCATGTCGAGCATCATGGCGTACAACTGCCCGCCGCCCTCGGGGGAGCTGACCAGGCGCGGCGTGTTGTCGAGCTCGGTCAGGCCCATCGACTGGGCGAGGCGCCTCGCGGGGTCGACGGTCAGCACGACCACGCACCTGCCGCGCTCGGCGGCTCGCAGCCCGAGCGCCGCCGCGGTCGTGGTCTTGCCCACGCCTCCGGCGCCGCAGCAGACGATGATGCGGGTGCCCTGGTCGTCGAGGATCGCGTCGACGTCGAGGGTGGCGGGCTTCTTCACGCTGCTCCCTGGGTGCGCATGGTCTCCGCGAGCTCGTACAGGCCTGCCAGGTCGACGCCGTCGGCCAGCAGCGGCAGCTCGTAGCTCTTCAGGCCCGCCCCGGCCAGCGTCTCGCGCTCGGCTCTCTCCAGCTCGGTACGGTGGGCGTGCTCGACGACCTCCTCGGCGAGCGCCTCGGCCATCGCCGTGGCCTCGGCGCCGTCGGCCACGCCCGCGGCCTTGAGCCCGAGCACGAGCTCCCCGGCGTCGAAACGGCCCTTGACAGCCGTGTCAAGAGCGGCCTGGGGCAGCAGCGACTCGCGGACCATGTTGACGAAGATGCCGCCGGCGGGAAGGCCGGCGGCGCGCAGCTCGGCGATGCCGTCGAGAGTCTCCTGGACCGGCATCTCCTCCAGCAGCGTGACGAAGTGCACGGCGGTCTCGGGTGACTTCACCACGTTGTTGACCAGCTCGGAGTGGTTCTTGATGGGCCCGACCTTGGCCAGGCCCGCCACCTCGTGGGTGACGTTGAGGAAGCGTGCGATGCGGCCGGTCGGCGGGGCGTCCAGGACGACGGCGTCGTAGATGCGGCGGCCGTTCCTGCCCCGCCGGCGTACGGCCTCGGTGGTCTTGCCCGTGACGAGCACGTCGCGGAAACCCGGCGCCACGGTGGTGGCGAAGTCGACGATGCCCATCTTGGTCAGCGCCCGGCCCGCGCTGCGCATGCCGTAGAACATCTCCATGTATTCGAGCATGGCCGCTTCGGGGTCGATGGCGAGGGCGAACACGTCGCCGCCCGAGGGCGCCACCGCGATCTTGCGCTCTTCGTACGGCAGCGGCGGCAGATCGAAGATCTGCGCGATGCCCTGGCGGCCCTCCACCTCCACGAGCAGCACCTTTCGGCCGCCGGAGGCGAGTGCGAGGGCGAGCGAGGCGGCCACGGTCGTTTTGCCGGTGCCGCCCTTGCCGGTGACCACGTGCAGCCGCACGCCGGCCCAGTCCGTGTCCGGAGAGTCCACGATTCGAGGCTACCGAACGGTCACTTGTCGAAAGCCGACGACCACACTTTGAGATTGCTCACACTGGCGCCGCGCCGGTGGAAGCTGATGACGATGGTTCCTGTGAGACGCTGACAGCCATGAAGAAATGGGAATATCTCACGGCCCCGGTGTTGATCCACAACACCAAGATGATCCTCGACAACTTCGGCGCCGACGGCTGGGAGCTGGTCCAGATCCTTCAGGGGGCCACGCCCGAGCAGCTCGTCGCCTACTTCAAGCGGGAGAAGCAGTGACCCCTGAACAGAAGCTCGAAGAGCTGGGCCTGACGCTGCCGCCGCCCGTCGCCCCCGTGGCCTCCTACGTGGCGACCGTTCGGACCGGCGACCTGGTCTACACCTCGGGTCAGGTGCCGATGGTGGAGGGCAAGCTGCACCAGACCGGCAAGCTCGGCGTCGACCTCGGCGTCGAGGAGGGGCAGGCGCAGGCCCGCGTCTGCGCGCTCAACGCCGTCGCGGCGCTCAAGGCCGAGCTGGGCGAGCTGTCCAGGGTGCGGCGGATCGTCAAGGCCGTGGTGTTCGTGGCCAGCGCGCCCGACTTCACCGCGCAGCCGCAGGTGGCCAACGGCGCGAGCGACCTGCTCGCCGAGGTCTTCGGGGAGCAGGGCAAGCACGCCCGCAGCGCGGTGGGCGTGGCGGCGCTGCCGCTGGACGCTCCCGTGGAGGTGGAGCTGATCGCCGAAGTGGCCTGAAACCGGATATGTCACCATGACCGAGTGATGTTCTAAGGAGGTCAGGTGACCGGAATTCCGCTTCCAGCCGAGCTCGCCGCGCGGGCGCGGGACGTCCTCGCCGGACGGGTCGAGCCGGTGCCCGCGCGGGACGCCGCCACCGTGGTGTTGCTGCGTGAGGGCCCGGAGGTCTATCTGCTCCGGCGCAAGTCCACGATGGCCTTCGCGGCGGGCGCGTACGTCTTCCCCGGCGGCTCCGTGGACGAGCGCGACGCCGACCAGACGGTCGCCTGGGCCGGGCCCTCGCCGGCGGAGTGGGGCGCGGTGTTCAACGCGAGCGAGCGGTTGGCGCGGGCGCTGGTGTGCGCGGCCGTACGCGAGACGTTCGAGGAGTCGGGCGTGCTGCTGGCGGGGCCGGGGCCCGGCTCCGTGGTCGCCGACACGACCGGCGACGACTGGGAGGCCGATCGGCTCGCCCTGATCGACAAGAGCCTGGCCTTCGCCGACTTCCTCGCCAGGCGCGGCCTGGTGCTCCGCTCCGACCTGCTCAAACCGTGGGCGCACTGGATCACGCCGGAGATCGAGCACAAACGCTTCGACACACGCTTCTTCGCCGCCCTGCTCCCCGAGGGCCAGCGCACCCGTGACGTGGGCGGGGAGGCCGACCAGGTCGTGTGGCAGCGCCCGGCCGAGGCGGTCGAGCGGGCACGCAGGGGGGAGATCTTCCTCATGCCGCCCACGCACCGTACGCTCACCGAGCTGTCGGCCTGCGGCAGCGTGGGCGACGTCCTGGCGACGTCCAGGGAGATCGTGCGCATCATGCCCGAGGCGGTCGAGATCGAGGGCGAGATGCGCCTGGTGGTGGCTCCGTGAGCGGCCTGCACATCCCGATCGGCACACCCGACGGATCCCGTACGGACCATGCGGAGAACCTGCTCGCCCCCAACCCCTCCGCCATGACGCTCGACGGCACCAACACGTGGGTGATCGGCGTGGGCGATGAGGTGGTGGTCGTCGACCCGGGGCCCGAGGACGAGTCACACCTTCAGCGCGTACGCCACCATCTCGGCGAGCGCCGCGTCACCGAGATCCTGCTCACCCACGGCCATTTCGACCACAGCGGCGGAGCCAGGCGCTTCGCCCGGATGGTGAACGCGCCCGTGCGCGCCCTCGACCCGCGCCACCGGCTGGGCGACGAGGGCCTCGCCGACGGCGACGTGGTGACCGTGGCGGGGCTGGAGATCCATGTGTACGGCACGCCCGGCCACTCGTTCGACTCGCTGTGTTTCTGGCTGCCGGCCGACAGGGCGATGCTGACCGGCGACACGGTGCTCGGCAGGGGCACCACGATCGTCGCCCGCGACGGCGGACTGGCCGACTATCTCCGCAGCCTCGACCGGCTGCGGGCGGCTGCGGAGAGCCTGGAGGCGCGGGCGCTGCTGCCCGGCCACGGGCCGGTGCTGCCCGATCCGATCGGCGCGCTCGACGGCTATATCGCGCACCGGCGCGAGCGCCTCGACCAGATCAGGGCTGCGCGCGAGCAGGGCGCGCGCACGGCACGCCAGATCGTCAAGATCGTGTACGCGGACGTCGACCGGTCGCTCTGGCCGGTGGCGGAGATGTCGGTGCTGGCCCAGCTGGACTATCTCGACCGGTTGTAGAGCCGGTCGAGGTCGAGGATGACCACGGCCTTGGCCTCGATGCGCAGCCAGCCGCGCTGCGCGAAGTCGGCCAGCGCCTTGTTGACCGTCTCGCGGGAGGCGCCGACGAGCTGGGCCAGCTCTTCCTGGGTCAGGTCGTGGTGCACCCTGACGCCGTCGTCGGTCTTGATGCCGAACCGCTCGGCCAGATCGAGCAGCTGCTTGGCGACCCGTCCCGGCACGTCGGTGAACACCAGGTCGGCCAGCACGTCGTTGGTGCGGCGCAGCCGCTGGGCGAGCGCGCGCAGCAGGTGCAGGGCGACCTCGGGCCGGCCGGTGAGCCAGGGCCGAAGGTCGTCGTGGCCGAGCCCGGCCAGGCGGACCTCGGTCAGCGCGGTCGCCGTGGCGGTGCGCGGCCTCGGGTCGAACAGCGACAGCTCACCGAACATCTCGCTCGGACCCAGCACGCTGAGCAGGTTCTCCCGGCCGTCCGGGGACGTGCGGGACAGTTTGATCTTGCCGTCCAGCACGACGTAGAGCCGGTCGCCCGTCTCGTTCTCGTGGAAGAGCGTCTGCCCTTTGGGCAACTGGACCTCGGTGATGCTGGTGCGCAGCGCCGCGGCGCTCTCGCGGTCCAGCGCGGCGAACAGGGGGGCCTTGCCCAGCACATCTTCGGTGTTCACACTGCCTCCTCTGCTGCCATTGTGACGCACCCCACTTCGGGCGGCACACACAGGTTATGGGAATGCCGGGGTGTTCCGGGCTTGCCCGCGCTGATCGGGTTTGCCGGAATCCGGGAGGAAAGTTACCCGACGCGCCAGTGGGGGTTCGACAGCAGGCCGTCAACTGGGCGCGTGCCGCGGTCGCGGGTCCAACCGTTCCCCGGAGCTTCTACTCTTGCGACATGGCCACGAACGCGGCGGGGCGCAAGCCGGAGACCCAGCTCGCACGAGTGCGGCGGGCGCGCAAGATGAACCGCATCCTCGCGGAGACCTATCCCGACGCCCATTGCGAGCTCGACTTCACCAACCCGCTGGAGCTGCTGGTCGCGACCATCCTGTCCGCGCAGTGCACGGACAAGCGGGTCAACATGGTGACCCCCGTCCTGTTCGCGAAGTATCCGACTGTGGAGGACTACGCCGCCGCCGACCGTTCCGAGATGGAAGAGATCATCCGCTCGACCGGCTTCTTCCGCGCCAAGACCAACAGCATCATCGGCATGGCCCAGGCGATCTGCGAGCGCCACGGCGGCGAGGTGCCCGGCCGGCTGGAAGACCTCGTCAAGCTTCCCGGCGTGGGCCGCAAGACGGCCAACGTGGTGCTGGGCAACGCGTTCGGCGTGCCGGGGCTCACCGTCGACACCCACTTCCAGCGACTGGTGCGCCGCTTCGGCTGGACCGACGAGACCGACCCGGTCAAGATCGAGCGCATCGTGGGCGAGCTGCTGCCCAAGCGCGAATGGACGATCTTCTCGCACCGGGTGATCTGGCACGGCCGCCGCATCTGCCACGCCCGGCGCCCCGCGTGCGGAGTCTGCCCGCTGGCCGCGCTCTGCCCCTCGTACGGCACCGGCCCGACGGCCGCCGCCGAGGCGGCGAAACTGGTCAGGAACGGCCCCTTCTCCTGACCCTGGGGAAGTGATCGAGGCCCCGGCGTGTTGGAGGACCGTGTGACACAAGTGCCCGACTGGCTCGACACACTGGCGGCGCGGGCTCAGCGGACCCGGGTGCCCAGCAGCCTGCGGCCACCCGTGAAAGGCGGGCGGCAGGCGGCGGTGCTCATGTTGTTCGGCGAAGGCCCGCTCGGGCCCGACGTGCTGCTCATCCAGCGCAGCGACAACGGGCGCAGGCACCCGGGCCAGCCCGCGTTCCCCGGCGGCGGCGTCGACCCCGAGGACGCCGGGCCGGTCGAGGCGGCGCTGCGCGAGGCCGAGGAGGAGACCGGCGTCGACCCCGCCGGCATCCACGTGCTGGGCACGATGCCCGAGCTCTACCTGAGCTTCAGCGACAACCGGGTCACGCCCGTGATCGCCTGGTGGCACCGGCCGTCCGCGGTGCACGCCGCCTCACCCGACGAGGTCGCGTCCGTCGAGCGGGTGCCGATCGCCGAACTGGTCGACCCCGGCAACCGCGTCACGCTGCGCCACCCGCGTGGCCTGGTCGGGCCGGCGTTCCGGGTGCGGGGGATGCTCGTGTGGGGGTTCACCGCGATGGTGCTCGACTCCGTGCTGCGCGAGGCGGGGCTCGACCGGCCGTGGGACACCGCGCGGGTGGAGGACCTGCCGGTGGCGGCGCGCGACTAGCTTCCCTTCAGGGCGCCGTACGCAGGGCCACGCCGAGTGAGGCCCAGCCGGCCACGTCGGCGTCGCTGTCGGTGGTCAGCGTGCGCAGCGTCTCCAGGCCGGCGTGGTCCGGCGGATCGCCGAGCACGTGCTGCAGCGCGTACGCGGCCCCGTACCTCACTCTGGCGTCTCCATGGCCGGCCAAATCGATCACGGACGGCAGCGAGCGCGGGTCGGCCAGGTGGCCGAAGGCGATCAGCACCGAATAGAGCACCATCGCGTCGTCCTCGCTGGCGGCCAGATAGCGCAGCACCGGCAGCGTCCGGTCCACGAACGGCTGCAGCATGCCCATGATGTCCACGCCCAGCAGCCGCTCGGCGACCGTGTCGCCGGCGCACAACCGGCGGGCCTCGATGAACGACTCCAGGTCGCTCCGCTGGCGCAGCATGGAGATCACGTGCCAGCGCAGGGGGCCGTCCGGATCGGTGTCGTGCAGGGCTGCCTCGATGAGATCGCGCACTGTTACCTCGGCCGGCGGCATAGGGCCCAAGATAGTCCGCAGGGTGACACCGTCCTGGCGGAACACGTGCACATTTGACCGTCTCGCTGGCTACCTTTGAAGCGTGCGCGGTGATCTGCTTGACCTCATACTGATCGGCCTCGTGATCGCCTTCGGCATCTCGGGATACCGGCAGGGGTTCATCATCGGAGCGATGAGCTTCGTGGGGTTCGTGGGCGGGGCCGTGCTCGGCGTCTTCATCGCGCCCCCCATCTCCAAGGCCGTCGTCGACGGTGACACGCCTCAGGCGCTGCTCGCCATCGTGATCGTCTTCCTCGCCGCCACCATCGGCCAGTTCGCCTCGTCGACGCTCGGCGCCGTCGTGCGCAGCCACGTCACGTGGGAGCCCGCCAGGGTGGCCGACGCCGTCGGCGGCACGTTCGCCAGCGCGTTGTCCGTGCTGGTCATCGCCTGGCTGATCGGGTCGCTGATCGTCTCCACCGCGTTCACCCCGCTGGTCGACCAGGTGAAGAACTCCGCGCTGCTGACCACGGTCGACGACGCCATCCCGCAGGCCGCGCGCAACTGGCAGGCGCCGTTCAAGAAGTTCATCGACCGTTCGGAGTTCCCGCCCGTCTTCGACGCCATCGGCGCAGGCACGATCATCGACGTGCCGCCGCCCGACCAGAGCGTGCTGAAGGGCGCCGAAGGCCTCGAAAGGGCGCGCAGGTCGATCGTCAAGGTGCAGGGCAACGCGCAGAGCTGCAACAAGCACATCGAGGGCACCGGCTTCGTCTACGCGCCCGGTCGCATCATGACCAACGCCCACGTGGTCGCCGGCGTGACGCGCGACCTGCAGATCATCGACTCGACCAACAGGCGGCACAAGGCCACGGTCGTGCGCTACAACCCGCGGCGTGACATCGCCATCCTCTACGTCCCCGGGCTCGACCTGCCGCAGCTCGCCTTCGACGGCGACGGCGGGCGCGGCGACGACGCGATCGTGGCCGGATTCCCCAAGGGCCAGGGCTTCACCGCCGTGTCGGCCAGGATCGGCGGCCAGCTCGACGCCGAGGGCCCCGACATCTACCGCGAGAGGACGGTCACGCGCAAGGTCTACGCGATCCGCGGCCAGGTGCTGCCGGGCAACTCCGGCGGGCCGCTGCTCACGCCCGAGGGTCGCGTCTACGGCGTGATCTTCGCCGCCGCGATCAACGAGGAGGAGACGGGCTACGTGCTGACGGCCGAAGAGGTCGCTCCCGACGCCGCCAGGGGCCGCAACGACACCGTGCCCGCCAGCACGCGGGAGTGCGACTGACCGGTCAGCCCGGCAGCCTGGCCAGGATCAGGGCGATGGCCTCGCCGGGGTCGCTGTCCTGGCTCAGGCTGGAGGCGGCCTTGCCGACCGCGTCATAGGCGCCGCCGTACGACTGCGCCTTGGCGGCGCCGCGGCCGAGCAGCGTCACCGCGCCCCGCCCGTTGCCGCGCTGCAGATGCGTGAGCCCGACGCAGATCTGCGCGAGCCCCTGCCACAGGTCGCGTTCGTCCTCCGGCGCGCACTTCCAGCGGCCCTCGAACACCTCGTGGGCGTTGAACGGCAGGCCGTCGCGCAGGAACCGGCGGCCGTCCTCCAGAGCCTGCTCGGTGGTGGGCGCGTAGTCGTCGGGCACTCTCGGCATGCCGGTCGAACCGTAGGGGAGCGGCCTGCCGTACGCGTCGCGCGGTCTTGCGCTGCGCGGCCGGCCCTCGGGGTCGCGGTCTCTCATCGGTCGGGCTCCGGGTCTGCCAGCCAGCCGAGCAGCTCCTGGTTGAACACGTCGGGAATCTCCTCGTGGGGGAAGTGCCCCGCTCCTTCGAGCAGCCGCCACCGGTAGGGGGCCGCCACGTGACGGCTCGAACCCTGCGCCGTGCGCGGGAGCACCCGCGGGTCGAGCGCTCCGTGCACCTGCAACGTGGGCGCCTCGATCTCGGTGCGCATGACCCTGGCGTAGCGCCGGCCGTCGGGGCGGAGCTGGGAGCGGCCGAACCAGCGGTGATATTCCAGCGCGCAGTGCGCCACGGTCGGGATGCGGAACGCCTCCCGGTAGGTGCGCGCCGTATCCTTCTCCGGCCAGCCGGGACGCGACCAAAGGTCGAGGAAACGGCCGACACGCCTCCCGTCGCGGCGGGTGAGCAGGTGCTCGGGCAGCAGCGGGAGCTGGAAGCCGAGTGCCTGGATGCTCGCCTTGAGCTGGCCGAACGGGTCGGTCACCAGGGCGCTGCGCAGCCGCAGCGGATGCGGGGCCGACACGGTGACGAGCCTGCGCACGCACTTCGGCTCCAGCACGGCCATCGTCCAGGCCAGCAGCCCGCCCCAGTCGTGCCCCACGACGATCGCCCCGGTCTCGCCGAGCGCCCTGATCAGCCCCGTCGCGTCGGCCGCCAGCGTCGGCAGGTCGTAGCCGCGCGGCGGTTTGTCGCTGCCGCCGTAGCCGCGCAGATCGACCGCGACCGCCCGGTATCCGTCGGCGGGCAGCGCCTCCAGTTGGTTGCGCCACGTCCACCAGAACTGCGGGAACCCGTGCAGCAACATCACCAGAGGCCCCTGCCCCGCCTCCACGACGTGGAAGCGGGTGCCGCCCGCGTGCACCGAGCGGTGCGTCCAGGGCCCCTCGATCTGTACGATCGACTCGTCAGGCGCCATCACGGGTCACCGGCTCGCGATCAGTCTTGAGCGCGGGCAGCGTCTGGTCCTCCGGGGTGGCGATCTCCTTCAGGCCCTTGATGGACCTGGTGGTGCGCCGCATCCCGGCCAGCCCCTTGAGCCGACGGATCCCGAGGAACACCAGCAGACCCGCGACCAGCAGGTAGAACACGGTCACGATGAGGAACGCCGCCCACTGCGGCAACCACTGCGCCAGCACGTACGCGATCGTGAACGAGGCGAGGATCAGGCACAGGTGAGCCATGAAGGCGGCGGCGGCGAACAGGCCGCCCGCCGTGCCGACCCGCTTGGCGTCGAACCTGAACTCCGCCTTGGCCAGCTGGATCTCCGAGCGGACGAGCTTGGAGATGTGATCGCTCGCCGTGGCGATCAGCGAGCCCAGGGATTCTTCCTCGGGAGTCTGCGGCATGAACGTCTCCTATCGAGGCCTGGTGGCCGTGTCAACATCGTCCAGCGATGCGCTGGGGCGCGAGCCTCGCCTGCACTCCCAGAACTACCCGATCAGCCAAGATAACGCTTGTGCCGCCTGGGCGTACGCAGGGGGCGCATGCTTCCGCGATGGAAACATGCGCCCCTGCCGTTACTCCGTCAGTCCTCCGACTTCGCGGAGGGGAGCTTCTCCTGGATCAGGTTCATCACCGTGCTGTCGGCCAGCGTGGTGACGTCGCCGATGCTGCGGTTCTCGGCCACGTCGCGCAGGAGACGGCGCATGATCTTGCCGGACCGGGTCTTGGGCAGCTCGGGTACGACCAGGATCTGACGCGGCTTGGCGATCGGGCCGAGCGTCTTGGCCACGTGGTTGCGCAGGTCGGCCGCGATGTCGGCGTTCTCCTCCGCGGCGCCGCGCAGGATCACGAACGACACGATGGCCTGGCCGGTCACCGGGTCGGTCGCGCCCACCACGGCCGCCTCGGCCACCTTCGGATGGCTGACCAGGGCGCTCTCCACCTCCGTGGTGGAGATGTTGTGGCCGGAGACCAGCATGACGTCGTCCACGCGGCCGAGCAGCCACAGGTCGCCGTCCTCGTCCTTCTTGGCGCCGTCGCCGGGGAAGTACATTCCCTCGAAACGGCTCCAGTAGGTGTCGATGTAGCGCTGGTCGTCGCCCCAGATCGTCCGCAGCATCGCCGGCCACGGCTCGCGTACGACGAGGAAGCCGCCGCCTCCGTTGGGGACGCTGTTGCCCTGGTCGTCGACCACGTCGGCGACCACGCCGGGCAGCGGGCGCATCGCGGCACCCGGCTTGGCCGAGGTCACACCGGGCAGCGGGCTGATCATGATGGCGCCGGTCTCCGTCTGCCACCACGTGTCGACGACGGGGCAGCGGCTGTGGCCGATGTTCTCGCGGTACCAGACGTACGCCTCGGGGTTGATCGGCTCACCGACGGAGCCCAGGATGCGCAGGCTGGACATGTCGTACTTGGCGGGGATGTCGTCGCCCCACTTCATGAACGTCCTGATCGCCGTGGGCGCCGTGTAGAGGAGCGTGACCTTGTACTTCTGCACGATCTCCCAGAACCGGCCGCGGTGCGGGGTGTCGGGCGTGCCCTCGTAGATGACGCTGGTGGCGCCGTTGGCGAGGGGGCCGTACACGATGTAGCTGTGGCCGGTCACCCAACCGATGTCGGCCGTGCACCAGTAGATGTCGGTCTCGGGCTTGAGGTCGAAGACCGCATGGTGTGTCCAGGCGGTCTGGGCCAGATAGCCGCCCGAGGTGTGCAGGATGCCCTTGGGCTTACCCGTGGTGCCGCTGGTGTAGAGGATGTACAGCGGGTCTTCGGCGCCGTGGGGCTCGGCGGTGTGCCGGTCGCTCTGGCGGTCGACCACGTCGTGCCACCACAGGTCCTTGTCGGTGACGGCGACGTCCTGACCGGTGCGGCGTACGACGAGGACGTTCTCGACCTGCGGGCACTGGGCGACGGCCTCGTCCACGATCGGCTTGAGCGCGCTCGGCTTGCCGCGGCGGTAGCCGCCGTCGGCGGTGATGACCAGCTTGGCGTCGGCGTCGTCGATGCGACTCTTGAGCGCGCTGGCCGAGAACCCGCCGAACACGACCGAGTGCACGGCCCCGATGCGGGCGCAGGCCAGCATCGCGATCGGCAGCTCGGGGATCATCGGCATGTAGACGGCCACCCGGTCGCCCTTGCGCACCCCGAGCTCGTGCAGGGCGTTGGCCGCCTTGCTGACCTCGGCCTTCAGGTCGTTGTAGGTGAGGGTGCGGGTGTCCCCCTCGGGCTCGCCCTCCCAGTAGTAGGCGATCCTGTCGCCGCGTCCCTCTTCGACGTGCCGGTCGACGCAGTTGTAGGCCACGTTGAGCTCGCCGCCGACGAACCACTTGGCGAACGGCGCGTTCCATTCGAGCGTCTTGTCCCACCTCTTGGCCCAGGTCAGCCGCTCGGCTGTGCCCTCCCAGAAGGCGAGGCGGTCGGCGGCGGCCTCGTCATATGCGGCGGCGGTCACGTTCGCGGCCGCCGCCAGATCAGCCGGAGGGGCGAACCGGCGGTTCTCCTGCAGCAGGTTGGACAGCGCCTGGGTTTCGTTACCAGGGGTCTCCGGGGCCACCTCGTGCTCCTTCTATGGCCAGATTGGATAGGTCGTGTCCCACTTCACCAGCTCGCGACCTCCGTACACAAGAGGTCTAGACAGGTCTGTACCGTCCGGCTCCGAGGACACTTCTCCTTATCAACATGCATGACAAACGCTATTGAAACGTTGTCATCCTGAAATCCGAAGAATACGCGCTCACGAGATTGCTGAGCTGCGGTGGGGGTGGTTTGGGGGTTTATGGGCCCCCTGGCGCCGTGTTTTCTCTCCGTACGGTCGCCATGCCGTCCGGCAGCGCGCACGCTGGGTCACCGCGCCGGGTGCGTTACCCGCAGGTAGGGTCGGGTTCCGTGAGTGACCCCTTGACCGTCATCGCGCGGTTCCCCGGCGTCTCCGAGGCGGTCGACGAGGCCCGCGACGCCGTCGACCGGCTCTACCGCCACCGCGTCCTGCGCCGGGCCAGCCCCGCCGTGTCCGCGGAGTCGTCGCTGCGCGGGGCGCGCGCGTCGGCCGCTCTCGAAGGCGTGGACGTGTCCCTCGACGCCCTGCGCCGTGACGAGGTGCGCGACCCCGCGGTCCAAGGGGCGCTGCGCGCCTGCGCCGAGCTGGGGCGCATGGGCCCGACCTGGCGTCAGGCGCCCCGGCAGGTGCTGGCGCGGCTGCACACCGTGGCGGCCGCCGGACTCGCGTCCGAAGCCGCTCTCGGCCGGCCGCGTACGTTCGACACCGTCCCCGACCCGTTGGGCCTCGGCGAGGCGCCCGGCGCGGGGGAGACGGCCCGCCGCATGGAGGCCCTGCTCGGCCTGCTGCAACGGCCGTCGGACGCGCCGGCGATCGTGCTGGCCGCCGTGGTCCACGCGGAGCTGGCCGTGTTGCGGCCCTTCGGCACGGCCGACGGGGTCGTGGCACGTGCGGCCGAACGGCTGACGCTGGTCGAGTACGGGCTCGACCCCAAGTCCTTGGTGGCCGTCGAGGTGGGGTGGCTGGAGCTGCCGTACGGCGAGGGGCTGCGGGCGTACCTGAGCGGCACGCCGGAGGGCGTGAGCCAGTGGGTACAACACTGTGCCTCCGCGGTAACCCTCGGGGCGCGTGAGACGACGGCCATCTGCGAGGCCATGCGGAGGGGCTGAGGGTTGCGCGTGCCGGTGGTTGGGAGGTCACCGGCATAGCTGACGGCGTCTCCGTCAAGAGACGCCGCCGCCGGTGCATCACACCGGGTTACCAAGCGTGCACCTGTATCCGTCGGAGCGGGTCAAGCCCGTCACGACGCGCCTCCCGCGGCTGCTCGCACGTGGGTGCCCGGCTGATGCACCCGGACAAGTGGTCCGTACACCCTTTCTACGACGGATGCGCCCTGATGGGAACCCCTCCGGCCAAGACCTTTACCCGGCGATGGGCGTGGCCCGGGTGCCGCGCGCCGGTCCGGTTACCGAGTCGTGATGATCACGCAGAGTGATTGTCTTTATGTGATCGTTATGTCGCAGCGAAGAAACTTGGCGAAAATGCAGGATTGCTCCTCGACGAAACTCGAGTCGATCGGGCAGCATACGGTGGTATCGCCAGAAACTGGGGAGACCGTGCACGCGATGGGTTTGCGAGCGTCTTGCCAGGTGCTGGCGAAGTGATGAAAGCTTTCTTCTGAAACGGGACCGGCTCTACCCCCCCGGAGCCGGACCGATCAGGCGACCCCCGCTCTCCCCCCCGGCGGGGGTCGCCCCTTTTCCGCCACGCCCGGCCGGGGCCCGCGCCGCCGCTCTGCCACGCCTTCACGTCAGGGTCGGGGCAGTCACACCGCCACGCCCTCAATCAGGGTCCGCGCCGTCGCCTTGCCACCACTCCGCGCCAAGGTGTCGTTGCGCCCCCCGCCGAGACGTGCGACGTACTCCCCGCCGTCGTCCCAGGCCGGAAGCTGCGACGTCCCCCTGGGGGTCCTGCGACCTCCGCCGTCCACAGTCGTGGGGCTTGCGGCGCTCGCCATCCACAGCCCCGGGGCTTGGGACGTCCGCCGTCGGCAGCCCTTTGGCCATGACACCCGGGTCCGCGACCTCGGCCGTCCACAGGCTTGCGGGCCTGTGACTCCCTCATCCACAGAATCCCGTTCGCCCGGCCGCCGCCCGCGCCGCCTCCAGCAAGGTGGGCATCCAACCCACGCAGGAGGCCCAGATTGCACCGTCCCCTGGTCATCACCGAAGACCACGCTCTGCTCGACGACCTCGTCCGCATCGCGGCCGCGGCAGGCGCCCAGCTCGACGTGGCCCATGTCCCCGCCCACGCCCGCCCTTACTGGAACCTCGCCCCGCTGATCGTCGTCGGCGCCGACCAGGCGGACGCGGTGGCCGCGGCCTCACCCCCGGCCCGAGACCAGATCCTGCTCGTGACCCGACATCCGGACGCCCCCGACACCTGGCGCAAATGCGTCGCCGTGGGCGCCCAGTCCGTCATGACCCTGCCGGGCGACGAGCGTCACCTGGTGGAGCGGCTGGCCGACGCCATGGAGCCCGATCCCCGTTCCGGTGCTTTGATCTGCGTGCTCGGCGGGCGCGGCGGAGCGGGCGCCAGCGTGTTGTCGGCCTGCCTGGCCCTGCGCGCCTCGGGCGACCACCTCCGCACACTGCTGGTCGACGCCGACCCGCTGGGCGGCGGCATCGACGCGCTGCTCGGCCACGAAGAGGCGCCGGGCGCACGCTGGGGAGAGCTGGTGGCCAGGGAGGGCCGCATCAGCTCCAGCGCGCTGCAGGCCGCGCTGCCGTCGTTCGGCGACCTGGCGGTCCTCTCCTTCCAGAGGGGCGAGGTGGCGGCGATCCCGGCCCAGGCCATGCGCTCGGTGCTGGAGGCGGGCAGGCGCGGCTTCGACCTGATCGTCGCCGACCTTCCCCGCCACCTCGACCCCGCCGCGATCGAAGCCCTCACCAGGGCGAAGACCACACTGGTCGTGGCGACGGCCGACGTGCGCGGCATCCTGTCGGCGGGCCAGGTGCTGGGCGAGGCCCGCAAGCACACCTCCGATCTGCGCGCGGTCCTTCGCCCGGGAGTTCTGGACGACGACATCGCCACCGGCTCGCTCGGCATCCCCGCCGCCGGCACCCTGCCCGACCAGCCGCGCCTCACCGCCACGCTCAACCGGGGTGAGCTGCCCAGGCTGGGGCCCCGCACCGTGCTCGGCGCCCTGTGCTCCTCGCTGCTCCGCGATCTCGTTCCGGCAGCATGACGTCCGCGGTCTCGCCCGAGCTGGTGGAGGCGGTGCGCGTACGCCTGGCCCGCACGGGGGCCGAGCCCAGCGCCGCCCAGGTGGCGGTGGCGCTCCGGGCGGAGAAGTCCGTCTACGGCGACGCGGAGATCCTCGCGGTGGCCAGAGCCCTCTGCGCCGACCTGATAGGCGCGGGCCCGCTGGAGCCGCTCCTGGCACGCCCGGAGGTGACCGACGTCCTGGTCAACGGCCCACGGGAGGTGTGGGTCGACGAGGGAGGGGGCCTGCGCCGCACCTCGGTCGCCTTCTCCGACGACGGCGCCGTACGACGGCTGGCCCAGCGCCTCGCGGCCGCCGCCGGCAGGCGCCTCGACGACGCGTGCCCCCACGTCGACGCCCGGCTCACGGGCGGCGTACGCCTCCACGCGGTCCTGCCGCCCGTGGCCTCCGGCGGCACCTGCATCTCCCTACGCCTGCCGCCCCGGCGCACGTTCACCCTGTCCGACCTCGTCGCAGCCGGCACCATCACCCCACCCGCCATCCCGGTGTTGTCCGCCATGGTGACCGCCAGGCTCGCCTTCCTCGTGACGGGTGGCACCGGCACAGGAAAAACCACCCTGCTCAGCGGCCTGCTCTCCTTGGCCGACCCTGGGGAGCGCCTGCTGCTGGTGGAGGATTCGGCCGAGCTGCGTCCGGTCCACCCGCACGTGGTCCGCCTGGAGACCCGCCCGGCCAACCTGGAGGGCGCGGGCGGCGTGGGCCTGCGCGACCTGGTGCGTCAGGCGCTGCGGATGCGCCCCGACCGTCTGGTGGTCGGTGAAGTACGAGGAGCGGAGGTCGTGGATCTCCTGGCGGCCCTGAACACGGGGCACGAAGGCGGTTGCGGCACCCTGCACGCCAACACCGCGGCCGACGTGCCGCCCCGGATCGAGGCGTTGGGGTGCGCGGCGGGCCTGAGCAGGGAGGCTGTGCACAGTCAGCTGGCCGCCGCGCTCGACGCGGTCGTCCATTTGACCCGCGACCGCCCCGACGGGCGCCGGCGCATCGCGGAGATCTGCCTGCTCACCCGGACCCCGGCCGGCCTCGTCGAGTCGGTTCCCGCCCTGACGTTCGATGCCGACGGCCGCACGCATGTCGGCCCCGGCCACGACGCCCTGACCGGAAGGACTGCGCCATGAGCAGCGCGCTGATCGCCACCGTGGTGTGCACGGCCTGCGCCGTGTGGATGTGGACCGGCCCCGACGTCGCCACGACCCGCCTGAGCGGACTGACCGGGGGCAGGGCGGGGCCGCGGAGGCGTACGCTCGGCCGGCTGCTCGCCCGTTCCCGCCCGGCCCGCCGCGCCGACGCCTGGCACAGCGCGTCGATCGAGTTGTGCCAGGCCCTGTCGGCCGAGCTTTCCGCCGGCCGCACCCCGGGAGAGGCCCTGACCAGGGCTCTGGCATCGGTCGACTTTCCAGACCCGCAGGCTCTGCGCCCGGTCGTGGCCGCGGCGAGAGACGGCGGCGACGTCCCCGCGGCACTGAGCGCAGCGGCGCCGCCGCAAGGAGGCGAGGGCCTGCGCCGGCTGGCCGCCTGCTGGGAGGTGGGCGTCACGGTGGGCGCCGGTTTGTCAGCCCTGGTCGACCGGGTGGCGAGCACGTTACGTGCGGCACAGGCCCACCGCCAGGACGTCGCCGCGCAACTGGCCGGACCTCGCATGACGGCCAGGATGCTCGCCGCCCTCCCGGCCCTGGGCCTCCTCATGGCCGCGGCCCTCGGCATGCGCCCCCTCACCTTCCTGCTCGGCACCCTGCCGGGCCTGATGTGCCTGGTGGCGGGGATCGCCCTCGACGCGTGCGGCCTGTGGTGGACCAACCGCATGGCCACCAAGGCCCAGGGCTGAGCCCTGTGCACGATCGAACGGATTCCACGGATGTTCGCTCTGTTGTCCGCCCTGTGCGCCGGCCTGGCGGCGTGGTTGTGGCTGTCTCCGACCACCCCGGCTGGACGCCTGGCCCGGCTACGCCCTGCCGATCCTCGTCCAAGGGGCCACGCCGAAGGTCCACTGGCCTGGCACGCGCATGCCGCCGGCGAGACCGAAGAGCCACCGGCCTGGCTCGGCCCCTCCCGCAACCGTCCGAGACGGATGACCCGCAAGACGGCTGTCACCGCGGCATGCGCGGGGCCGATGACCACCCTCCTGTTCGGCGTCGGACCGATCGGAGTCGTCGCCGGGCTGTTGACGGCCACCGCGGTGGCGGTGTTCCTGCACAGGAGAGAGCCGCAACAGGTACGGCAGGAACGCGAGCGGATGGCCGCCGACCTGCCGTTCGCCGCCGACCTGATGACCGCGTGCCTGATCGCCGGCCGCCCGGTGAGCGCCGCCACAGAGATCGCCGGCCGTACGGTCGGCGGCCCCCTCGGCCGGCGGCTCGGCTGGGTGAGCAGTAGGCTCCGCCTGGGTGCCGACCCGGAGACCACCTGGGCGGCCCTCGCAGGCGACCCCGCGATGGGCGGGCTCTGCCGGGCGATGGGCCGGGCGGCTCAGAGCGGCGCGCCGGTGGCGGAGGTCCTGACCCGCCTGGCCGACGACGCCCTGGAGGCCACCAGGGCCGGATCTGTCGCCTCGGCCAGGCAGGTCGGCGTCAAGGCCGTGGCACCGCTCGGGTTGTGCTTCCTGCCGGCGTTCGTCCTGCTCGGCATCATCCCGGTGGTAGCCGGTTTGGCATCCACCATCGTCCTTCCATGACGTACATCACCCGTCATGTCCAAGCCGCCGCCACGTGCGCCATGCCTGGCTCACCACGTTCTGTCCACGAAGCTTCGTCCTGTTCTCCGCGACCTTCGCCACTCGCGCCGAATGCTGGTAAGACAGACCCGCCAGGTCCACGCGATGGCGCAGCGGCTGGTACGGGCGAAACGGAAGATCAAGGTTTCCGGCATTCCGTTCCGTGTGCCCGCCGACCACCTGTTGCCTGAGCGGCTGGCGACCGTACTCGCGGTCATCTACCTGATCATCAACGAGGGTTACGCCGGCCGCGGCGACCTCGCCGGTGAGGCCGTCTGGCTCGGTCGCGCGCTGGTCGAGCTGCTGCCCGGCGAACCGGAGGCGCATGGGCTGCTGGCGGTCATGTTGTTGCACGGCTCCCGCCGCAGGGCACGCTTCTCGGGTGACGACCTCGTACTCCTCGCCGAACAGGACCGCTCCCTCTGGGACGGCCCCAGATCGACGAGGGGCGCGGTCTGCTCGCGCGTGCGCTGACACTGAACGGCCGCGGCCCGTACGTGATTCAGGCGGCGATCGCGTCGCTGCACACCGAGCAACCCACCGACTGGCCACAGATCGCCGCGTTGTACGGCGAACTCGCCCGGCTCACCGACTCCCCGGTCGTCGAACTGAACCGCGCCATCGCCATCGCCGAGACCCATGGCCCCGAAGCAGGACCGGCACTCATCGACCGAATCGCCCTCGAGAATTCCCACTACCTGCACGCCGCGCGCGGCGAACTTCTCCGGCGCGCCGGCCACATCCTGGAAGCACGCACCGCGTACGAACGCGCACTCACGCTTGCCCACAACTATGCCGAACGACGTCTCCTTCAACGACGGCTCGCCGAGCTCACCTGACCGGGTTTGTGGAGCTCATCGTCGTTCATGTCGCCGGAAACCGCCACGTTTCGGTGCGCACGCCTGCAATCGCTCATGTCGCCTGAGACGCGTTCAACACAGGCGTCGTTCATCAAACAGGCCGGGCACTTCCCACCTACCGACCCCTCCGCAGAACCAGTTGTCCACAGGCCAACCTCTACGCGGCCCTTATCCACAGAACCGCGCTCGGTCCACTGACCGCGGAGCCCTTTCGGCGACCCTTGGACTCCCGCCGGACAAGACCCCGGCTTCGACACCTGGAGGCCCGATGCCTGGTTCCACCCTCACGCCGACCGCGACAGCGCCACGCCCCCACACCCCGCCGGGAAC
>NZ_JAAAHR010000046.1:0-53708 GCF_009908215.1 Nonomuraea sp. K271
GATCGCAGGGACGCTCAGGGGGGACGCTCAGGGGCCGCTCACCACTTATCAAGAACACATCCCTCACGGCGCCCGCGGTTCCGACCTCACAGGGACGCTCACCACCCATCAAGCACACATCCTTTACGGCTGCGCCAAAGTGAGCCCCACCCGCCGCTGCGAGTTCCCGGCCTTCCAGGGAGACGCTTACCAGCCTCACCCCACCGCATCGGGCCCTGGCGCTAGTTGCCTGGGGTGATTTTTTACGGCTGCGCATGATGGGTCCCATGCGTCGTTGTTGGTTCCCGGCCTTCCAGCCCCACCATGCGCAGCCGTGAAGAAGATCAGTCGAAAACCCCCGCCGCGCGCGCATAGCGGAGACGGATGTCGGGCGCCGGGGCGGCTTCGTAGGTGGCGGTGTCGTGGGGGCGCCAGTCGGGCGTGGTGACCAGGGTGGCGGCCTGGTGGGCGGCGCCGTCGGCGACGTATTCGGCGGGTGGCGGCACCGCGATCGGCACGCCGAAGATCGTGGGGGCGATGCGGCGGACCGCTTCGGAACGGGCGGCGCCTCCGATCAGCAGGACACGTTCGGCCCGCATGCCGAGGGCGTCGAGCGCGTCGGCGAGCCCGCACAGCATGCCTTCGATGGCGGCTCTGGCCAGGTGGGCCGGGGTGGCGGTGGCGAGGGTCAGCCCGTGGATCGAGCCTGTCGCGGTGGGGCGGTTGGGGGTGCGCTCGCCTTCGAGGTAGGGGACCAGCGTGAGCCCGCCGGCCCCCGGCGGCGCCTGGAGGGCGAGGTCGCTCAGCTCGTCGAGTGAGACGCCGGCGATGCGGGCGGCGGCGTCCATGACCCGGGCGGCGTTGAGCGTGCACACCAGCGGCAGGAAGCGGCCCGTCGCGTCGGCGAAACCGGCGACCGCGCCGGTGGGATCGGCGCTGGGCGTCTCGGCGATCGCGAACACCGTGCCGGACGTGCCGAGCGACACGACGATGTCGCCGGGCCGCGCGCCGACGCCGAGCGCCGCCGCCATGTTGTCGCCGGTGCCGGGCGCGATCACGACGCGTCCTGAGCCGGGCGCCGGCTCCCGCGGCCCGAGCACCTTGGGCAGGTGGGGGACGGTGCCGAGGGCGGTTTTCAGCAGGTCGGTGCGGTAGGCGCCGGTCGCGGGCGACCAGTAGCCGGTGCCGGAGGCGTCGCCTCGGTCGGTGGCGAGTCGGTCGAGGGGCGGCGTGGGGGCGTCGCGCCAGGCCCGCGCGTCGAAGGGGCCGGTGGCGAGCGCCCCGGCAAGGCGCCAGGTGAGCCAGTCGTGCGGCAGGCACACCGCCGCCGTGCGCTGCGCGTTGCCGGGCTCGTGCTGGGCCACCCAGCGCAGCTTGGTGACGGTGAACGAGGCCACGGGCACCGAGCCCACCGCCTCGGCCCACGCCTGGGGGCCGCCCAGCTCGGTGACCAGGTCGGCGGCGGCCTGGGCGGAGCGGGTGTCGTTCCACAGGAGGGCGTCGCGGACGACCTCTCCGGACGCGTCGAGGCAGACCATGCCGTGCTGCTGGCCTGCCACGCTGATGGCGGCCACGTCGTCGAGCCCGCCGGCCTCCTCGATGGCCTGCAGTAACGCGGCCCACCAGTGTGAAGGGTGGACCTCGGTGCCGTCGGGGTGCGCGGCCCGGCCCTGCCGGACCAGCGCGCCCGTCTCCGCGTCGCGGATGACGACCTTGCAACTCTGCG
The DNA here is from genome assembly GCF_009908215.1 of Nonomuraea sp. K271. Classification (NCBI taxonomy): domain Bacteria; kingdom Bacillati; phylum Actinomycetota; class Actinomycetes; order Streptosporangiales; family Streptosporangiaceae; genus Nonomuraea; species Nonomuraea sp. K271. The sequence continues at coordinate 1,706 of NZ_JAAAHR010000046.1, forward strand.
TGGAGGAATCGACCCCTGCGACCAGCGTCACCCACGACCTCCTGACACGTGTTCCAGCCCAAGGCTGGCCGAGATGGGGCAAATGCTACCCGCGCCCAGCGGCCATGCCTCGATGCTCCCCCCGCGACCCTGAGTTCACAAGCCCGATGGATCGCGGCCCACGCTGATCTCCTCAGCGATCCTGCGAATCTCCGTCACCTCGAGGCCGGGAGCCTTGGGCAGGTCGCGCAGCAGCGCGTCCATCACCACGGGAACGGGCTGGCCTGCGAGCCTGCCCGCGATGCCGTGAACCGCCCTGAACAGCGCCTCTTCGGTGTCGTGCATCGGCAATCTCCTCGGTTCGGGTACCCGGAGAACGGTACGGCCTCGGTCCGACAGTTGCGCGCCACACCCGCCCGCGTGTTCCCGGAAGCCGCCCGGGGAGCCGCCCGGAAGCCGCCCGAAAGCCGCCCGGTCGGCGGGCGGCCAAAGTGGTTGAATTCTCATACATTTGAGGTGGGCTCCATCGGAAGGAGAACACCATGCCGATCCAGCGGCTCAACCACGCGGTCCTCTACGTCAGGGACACGGAGCGCAGCGTCGCCTTCTACCGGGAGGCCCTGGGTTTCGAGGTCGTCATGGCCCTGCCGGGCGCCGCCTTCCTTCAGGCTCCCGGCTCGACGAACGACCACGACCTGGGCGTGTTCGAGATCGGTGGCGACGCGGGGCCCTCACCGGCGGGCCGCACCACGGTCGGCCTCTACCACCTGGCCTGGGAGGTCGACACCCTCGACGAGCTCGACCGCATCGCGGCCCGGCTGCGCGAGCTCGGCGCGCTGGTCGGCGCCTCCGACCACGGCACCACCAAGGCCCTCTACGCGAAGGACCCCGACGGGCTGGAGTTCGAGGTGTCGTGGCTGGTGCCTGCGGCGCTGCTGACCGACGACGCGCTCGCCGCCCGCTCCAGCGTCCGCCCGCTCGACCTGAGCGCCGACAAGGAGCGGTACGGCCCACAGACCCGAGGCGGCGTGGGCGTGTCCGTCCCGGCCTGAAGTACCGTGGTCATGAGGGATTCCACCGGGTGACTTCCAGGGGAACGACCATGCCAAGCGATCCTGACCATGTGCTCGACGCGATCGACGGCGTAGTCGACGAGTGGGAGACGCTGAGCGCCGACGCCATGCGCTGGGCGCCTCCCGAGGACAAGAGCCCTGACCTCATGACCGAGGTGGGCGAGATCTTCGGTCCGCTCGTCAACGCGTTCACCGAGGTGCTGCGGCCTGTCGGCGACGCGTTCGAGCGGGTCCTGCAGTCGTTCGACGACGACGGCCGCGACTGACGCGACGGGCCCCGCCGCAGGGGCCCGCCGCAGGAGTCCGGCGCCGCTCACCCGTGGCCAATTGTGGGGTGCACGGCGGCGGAGAGGGCGTTAAACTTCCCGGTATGACCTGGCGACATTGATCCCGTTCCATAACCAGGGGCCGGCGCGGGGCGCGCGGGCCTCCGAGGCGACAAGCACTCGGAGTCCCTACTCGTCCCCCTGGAAGGCCTCATGCTTGTCGCGTCGCTGTACCTTTACACGTTCCTCGGCGAATTTCTGCTGATCTACCCGGTCTACACGCTGCTGTTCATCGACACCGGGTTGTCCGTGGCCGAGACGTCGTCCCTGTTCGTCATCTGGTCGGTGACGGGCATGGTGCTCGAGATCCCGTCCGGTGCCTGGGCCGACCGGCTGTCCAGGCGTGTCACCCTGTGCCTGGGCCCGCTGCTGGCCGCGCTGGGTTTCAGCCTGTGGCTGCTCTTCCCCTCCTACTGGGCGTTCGCCCTCGGCTTCGTGTTGTGGGGCGCGGAGGGCGCGCTGGTGTCCGGCGCGTTCGAGGCCCTCTCCTACGAGGAGCTGGAGCGCCGCGGCCAGGCCCACCGCTACACCGCCATCATGGGCCGGGCGACCGCCGTGGGCACGGTCGCCGTCGCGGCGGCGATGGGCCTGGCCGTGCCCGTCTTCGCGGCCGGCGGTTATCCGGCCGTGGGTGTCGCCAGCGTGCTGGCCTGCGTGCTCTGCGCGGCCACGGCGCTCACCCTGCCCGAACACCGCGCGCGCGGCGGCGACGGCGACGACGAGGGTTACCTGGGGGTTCTGAAGGCCGGCCTGACCGAGGCCCGCACGGACCGGCGCGTCCTGCGCGCGGTGCTGGTGGTCGCCTCGGTGACGGCGATCTGGGGCGCCCTGGACGAGTACGTCCCGTACCTCGCGACCGACACGGGCGTCGCCAAGGCCGTCGTCCCGCTGCTCATCCTCCTCGGCTGGGTCGGCGCCACGGCGGGCGGCCTGCTGGCCGGGCGTGCCCGGAACATGCCGCCCCGCGTGTATGCCTGCACGATCGCCTTCGCGGCGCTGGCCCTGGCCGCGGGGGCGGTCAGCGCGCATCCGGCGGGGTTCGTGCTGATCGCCTTGGCCTTCGGGGCGTTCCAGCTGGCCAGTGTGGTGGCGGACGCACGGTTGCAGGAGCGGATCACCGGTACGGCCAGGGCCACCGTGACCTCGGTCGCCGGCCTCGGCATGAACGTGGTCACGCTCGCGGTCTACGCCGCGTACGGGGCTGCGTCGTCGTACGTGTCGCACGGGCTGACATTCGTCCTCATGGTGGTGCCCTACGCGTTCATCGCCCTGCTGACGGCGCGTTCCACGGCGATCGCACCGGCGAACCGGTGACCTGACCAGCGACGGGGCGGCGGCAGCGGCCTTAAGGCAGGGCGGCCGCCGTCCTGGCTCGCGGCCGAAACCGCGGCTATAACACCGAAATAGGGCTCGTTTGACATCTGTCAAGAAGCGTTAGCAGCCGTTAACTTGACAGCACCCCCAACCGAGGAGTGCTCATGTTGAGTAAGCGCGGTGCGGTGGCAGGATCGATCATCCTAGCCGCCTGCCTGGCCACCCCCCTCAGCCCCGCATTCGCTGACCCGGCACCGCAATCCGCTCCCCCCTCCGCACCTCCCCCCGTGATCGACGCACTCGAACGCGACCTCGGCCTCTCCGAGGACCAGGTCATGACGCGGCTGGCCAACGAGCAGCGCGCCGCGGCCACCGAGGCCACGCTCAGCAGCAAGCTCGGCGCCGACTCGTTCGGCGGCGCCTGGCTGAACGAGGACGCCTCCAAGCTCATGGTCGCGACCACCGACGCCGCCGAGAGCGCCGCCATCGAGGAGCAGGGCGCACAGCCCGTCGTCGTCAAGCGCACCCTGGCCGAGCTCGAGGGCATCGTCCAGAAGATCGACCAGGCTCCGGAGCCCGCCAGGTCCGGTGCCGCCCTCTGGTACGTGGACGTCACCGCCAACAACGTCTCTGTCCAGGCGCCCACCGTGGAGGCCGCGCAGGCCCTCGCCGACGCCGCCGGCGTCGACAAGGAGGCGGTGAGCGCGTCGGCGACCGCCGAGCAGCCGAAGCCGTTCATCGACATCATCGGCGGCGCGGCCTACTACATCGGCTCCAGCCGGTGCAGCGTCGGCTTCTCCGTCACCCGCGGCAGCACCCCGGGCTTCGTCACCGCCGGCCACTGCGGCCGTGCCGGGGCGAGGACCAGCCAGCCGACCGGCACCTTCCAGGGCTCGTCGTTCCCGGGCAACGACTACGCCTGGGTCGCCGCGCCCGGCAACACCCCGCAGCCGTTGGTGCGCGGCTCCGGCGGCTCGTCGGTGACGGTCCGCGGCTCGTCGCAGGCCTCCGTCGGCTCGTCCATCTGCCGCTCCGGCTCGACCACCGGCTGGCGCTGCGGCACCATCCAGCAGCACAACGCCAGCGTCACCTACCCGCAGGGCACCGTCGGCGGCCTGACCCGCACCAGCGCCTGCGCCGAGCCCGGCGACTCGGGCGGCTCGTTCATCTCGGGCAACCAGGCCCAGGGCGTCACGTCCGGCGGTTCCGGCAACTGCCGGGTCGGCGGCACGACGTACCACCAGCCGGTCAACGAGATCCTGAGCACGTACGGGCTCACGCTCCGTACCGGCTGACCCTTCCATGAACACGCGCAGCGCGCCCGCCTGCCGGGCGCGCTGCGCCCTTTTGTGAGCCGCGGGAAAAACATCCCGGCGGCGCCGATGAGTTTCGGGCGGATGGCCGGTCTGTCCTGGTGGAAGGCACATCGACGACAGAGGAGGCGGCCATGAGACGACCCATTCTCGACAGCATGCTGCTCGCGAGCACCGATCCGGACAGGCTGCGCGACTGGTACGCCGCGGCGCTGGAGCCCGAGGAGAAGACCGACGTCGGAGTGATCCGGGTGCTGAAGTACGGCGGGTTTCATCTGCTGATCGACACGCGGGCGGACATCGCCGACAAGAATGCCGAGCCCGGCAGAGTGATACTGAACTTCGACGTGGCCGATGCCCGCGCCGTGGTCGCCCGTATGGAAGGCCTGGGCGTTACGTGGCTGGCCGAACTGGAGGACCGCGACGGCAGCCTGTTCGCCACCGCGATCGATCCCGACGGCAACTATGTCCAGATCATCCAGCTCAGCGAGGCGCACCGCGCGGCAATGTGACAAGGGGGATGGTTGTGGTGTTCGGCACGACAAAGGCGTACAGCGGTTTCTCCGTGAACGACATCGCGGCGGCGAAAGATTTCTACGGCAGCACGCTCGGGCTCCGGGTTTCCGAGGAGCACGGGCTGCTGACGCTGCACATCGAGGGCGGCAACGGCGTCCTGATCTATCCGAAGGGCGACGCCCACACGCCGGCCTCGTTCACGGTTCTCAACTTCCCTGTCGAGGACATTGACAAGGCGGTGGAGGAGCTCGGGGCGCGGGGGGTGCGTTTCGAGCGTTACGAGCACATGCCGACGGACGAGAAGGGGGTTTTCCGCGCGGAGGGCCCGCCGATCGCCTGGTTCAAGGATCCGGCGGGTAACGTCCTGTCGGTCCTTCAGGACTAGGGGGCTCGCGCGAGGGCGCCGGATGGCGCCCTCCGGAAACAGCGGGGAAACGCGCCGTCCGGTCCCCTGGACTGACCATGCTGACCTCTCCTGACGGCCTGTTCCGCGCCGGCCATTTCGCGCGGGCTCGCCGCGGTTACGCGGACGTCCTGCGCACCGACCCGGGTGATGCCCACGCCAACGCGCAGGTCGGCCGTATCGCCCTGCTGTCGAACGCGTTCGTCACCGCCGAGAAGTATCTGGCCAGGGCCGTGGAACTGGCCCCTGGCGACGACGCGCTCAAGGAACTGCTGGCGGACTGCTACGCGCGCCAATACAAGTTCGCCCGGGCCGTCCCGGTGCTGAGGGCGGCCGGGAGGGACGCGGTCGCCGAGCAGTACGCCGCCGCCGGCGACACCCCGTTCGCCCTGCGCGGCCCGCGCAGGACCGAGGTGGCCTTCCAGGAGCTGGACCCGCTGCCCGCCGTGGAGGCGTCGGTCAACGGGTCCGCGCCGATGAGGTTCCTGCTGGACACGGCGGCGGAGCCGGTCCTCACCATGGAGGCGGCCGAGCGGGCGCGGTTGCGCGCGGTGGCCTCCACCCGTGCGAGGGACGGCACAGAGACGCATCTCGGCGTCGTGAGGTCGTTCCAGCTGGGATCGATCGAGGCGCGCAACGTGCCCGTCGTCTGGCGGGACGTGGACCTGCCGGCGTCCGGAACCATCGGGATGATCGTCTTGTCCCGTTTCCTCACCACCTTCGACTACGTCCGCCGGACTCTCGTACTGCGCCGCAGGTCGCAGCTGCGGGCGCTCAAGGTGGAGGCGGCGCGGCACGACGCGGAGATCCTTCCGCTGTGGCTGGCCGGCGGGCGTTTCCCGTGCACGGTGGGCAGCGTCAACGGCCACGGACCGCGCCTGGTCTGCCTGTCCACGGGCGAGCCCGGCATCGGGGTGACCACCTCGGAGGAGCTGGCCACGCGCTGGGGCCTGGAGTTCGGCACGGCTCGAACGGGGAGCGGCGGCGCCCCGGGCCGCCCGATCGTCGCGGACGAGGTGGCGCTCGGCGGCGCGACGGTGCGCGGGATCCCGGGGATGGTGGGGCCGCTGCTCGACGACCGTCTCGGATTCGACACGATCGCGACCTTCGGTCACGAGTTCCTCAAGCGTTTCGCCCTCACGTTCGACTTCACCGGCATGAGCCTCTACGTCACGGGCCCATCCGTCACGACAGCGACTTCTGTTCCCTTATGAGTTCATAATCCCTTATATGGCAAAAGTCTCGTTCTATGCCTTTTGTGCATTTTGGGGCAAATGCAACTCCGGCATGCGCAATGACCTCCGACACTGGTAGTGGAGACCCGGGTCGCGTACCTGGGCACCTCGACGCCGTGCCAGGCCCGCCCGGTACGGCGCCACAGAACACGGGGGTACACAGTGAAACGTATGCTTCTCGCGGCGGCCTTGGCGCTGACCGCCTCCACGGCCGGAATGACCGGCGCATCCGCGCTCTCACCAACCCTCTCGTCACCGGCCCCCTCGCCGGATTCGTCACCCGGCACGTCACCGGACACGTCACCAGGGCCCGGCGGCGCCCCGATCGGCCCCGGTTGCTCCGCGCTCGAAAGCAGCCTGCCGAACATCGCCGACCAGACGGCCGGGTCCGCGCTCAGCGAGGTGCCGGACCTGTCCTCGCTGGACGAGGCCGTGCAGGAGGCGGGTCTGGCCGACCGGCTCGACCAGGCCGAAGAGATCACGATCTTCGCGCCCGACAACAAGGCGTTCGAGGCCATCCCGCAGGATGCCCGCGACCAGCTCATGGGCGACAACGAGGAACTCACCAGAGTTCTGACCTACCACGTCGTGGAGGGCAAGAAGACGCCCGCCGACCTCCAGGAGGAGGGCACGTTGACGTCGCTGGAGGGCGGCGAGCTCACGGTCAAGGGCTCCGGCCAAGACCTGACGGTCAACGACGCGAAGGTGGTCTGCGGCAACATCCAGACGCAGAACGCCACCATCTACGTCATCGACAAGGTCCTCATGCCCGAGTGACCGCCACCACCGGATCCACGCCCCGGACCGGGCGCGATCGCCAGGCCACCACCCTCGTGACCGCGCCCCTCACCCGGGGCGTTTCCTGTCCCAAGTAGAGGGGCCACCGTCTCGCCTTGACAGAGAGGCCTCGCCGCGCGTTTGCGCTGTGACCGCAGCGTTAATAACAAGCGAAGGGTTGAAGATCACTCTTTGGGCCCACAGGAAGGCTATGCGAGTCTAAGACCAACAGACGGGAGGGCGATCTGTGGCGGATGCGTTCGACGCGGAGATCAGTGCGCTCGCGCGTGAGATCAATCAGCAGACAACCCGAATTCGCGAAGCGTACAGCGAGCTTTCCACCATGAAGCACACGACGTCTTCCGAGGACGGGATGGTGAGCGTGACCGTTGGCAGGCACGGTCAGGTGCGCCGCATCGAGCTGAATCCCCGGGTGTATCGCACCCAGTCCCCCTCACAGCTGGCCGACGCGATCATGCAACAGATCAACAAGGCCACCGCCGCAGTCTCTGAGCAGAGCAAGCAACTGCTGCAACCCCTCCTCCCGGAGGACTTGCCACACGAGGAGGTCTTCGGCCAACACGCCACACTCGACGCGTTCTTCCCCGGCCCCGTGGAGCCGTCCCCATGAGCGGCTACTCTGTCGAGTGGGCAGCGTTGCACCGCGAGGCCAGGGTCTACGACGAGCTCGAACGCAACGCGAAGGAAGCACGTGACGACCTCCGCGCCGCCTTCGCCCGGGACAGGAACACGCTCGGCCACGACATGTACGGCGCCGAACTCGCCAGAAGCATGCCCGAGATCGAACGCGGCATCTTCGACGCCTTCAAGACCTACATCGACGAACTCGAGCGCGTCGCCTCGGACCTGAACGTCAACGCCCGCACCTATGAGAGGGCCGAGCGGCCGCCCGGCGAACGCGGCTGACCGTCCGTGGGCTTCGACGGGTTCGCGGTGCCCGATTTCGCCAAGCCGTACGTCGGCTGGGTGGTCGGCATGGACTGGCCGGAGGGGGACGAGACGGGCTGCTTCCGGCTGGCCGACGCCTGCATGATCGCCGCGCACCGGCTCGTCGAGGGCACGGACGCCGAGCAGCCGGCAGGCAGCACCAAGATCGGTTCTGCCTGGGACGGGGAAGCCCACCTCGCCTTCGCCGCCCACGTCGAAGCGGTGACAGGCGGTCAGGTCGCCGCTGTGGTCAAGCACCTCGTGAACACCGCTGTCGCGCTCAACGGCGTCGGAGTGCAGATCCAGTACGCCAAGTACATGATCGAGGTCACCGTATGGCTGCTGATCGCACAACTGGCGTATCTGCTGGGAGCGGCACTGGCCAGCGGCGGGGCGGGTCTGGCGCTTATCCCGCCGCGTGTACAGCTCGCACGGATGACGGTCGCACAGATCGCCAAGCAGTGCCTGCGCAACATGGCGCTGTTCGCGGGGATCGTGCTCGGCATGGACCTGGGCGTCCAGATCCTGCAGATCGCACAGGGCCGCAGGGATGACATCGACGTCCAGCAGTTGGCGATCTCGGCGGTGAGCGGGGGCGCCATGGGCGGGCTCATGGGATTGCTCTCCGGCGGGCTGAGCCGGCTTTCCACGTCGGCCCTGCGAGCCGGGCTGACCAGGGCCGAGATGTCCACGGCCGAGAAACTGCTGGCGGCGGCCAGTTCGTCGTTGTACGGACAGGCTGCGCAGTTCGCCCTGACCGGCGGCATCACAACCGCGGGCACCCTGTTGGCCCAGGGACACTTCAGCTGGGACATGCTGGCCAAGGGCATCACGTCCAGCGCGCTGGGCGCCGATGGGCAATACATGGCCGCGGCAGCGCTACGCGGTCCGGACGGCTCGCCCTCCCCTCCTCCGGCCACTCCGTCCGGAAACCCTCCGCCGTCCGGACAATCCCCGTCCGGCCCGGACCACGGGTCGGCAGCGCCCGCGCCGCGCGCGCCCGACACCGGCGGTGAACCGAGCCTGGCTGCGGCGGCGAACCACAACGAGCGGACCGCCACGAACGCGTCGGCCGGGGCTGACCTGCAGGCTGTTTGGAAGAGCCCTGACACGCTGCTCCAGCAGGGACAGGTATCCGGGTCTCGTCCGGCAGCCGGCCCGGAGGCGCCTCAGCCGGTGGTGAACGCTCCTTCGTCGTCCCTGCCCGACGGTTCGCCAGTGTGGAATAACGCGTCCACACGGCACGCGGGCGGCGAGTCGGCCCGGCCGGACGGCCCGGTGGCCTGGAAGGACAAGCCCGAGATCCATCCGCCTCCCAAGATCCATCCGCCGCGCTCAACCGAGATCGGCGCTTTAGGCGAAACGGCCGTGCACGACGTCAAGGTCCCGGCAAACCCGAAGGCGGCGGCCGAGGCTCTGGCCGACGGCATCGCGGGTGTCACCATACGGGAAAGAGCCGCGATCAGCGACTGGCTCACGCAGGCGCTTTCCGGCAGCAATCGTGACACATGGACAGACCACCTCCAAAGGGGCGCGACGCTCGACGTCAAAGACAAGGTGATCTATCTCAAGCTGACGCCGAACGAGTTGACCCACGTGGAACACCCGAGCCTGCCGCCCGAGAAGCCGGTCGCGTTCGGCGGGGACGGTGTTGAGGGCAAATCCTCCCAGGCCTCTTCGCTGGAGCGGACCGGAGGGCTGGTTCGCGCGCTGAACCACTCGTCGGACGAAGCCGAGGCGAGCGCCCTGCCTCGTACGGGCATCAGCAGCACATTACGCACGACGCACACGAACGGCGTCGAAATCATCAGCGGCCACAAACCCATTTCCACGAACCACCGCTATTTTGTCGCGGACATCTCCCTGGACGTCTACCGCAACGGTGAGAAGGTCACAGAAACGGCGGCGGTCCCCGAATTGTCCGTGACGCTCCCCTTTCCCGAGCAGTTCACCCGCGAAGGGCCGCTCCTGGCCGCCGATCACCCACCGGCGCTGCCTCGCCACGAGGTCCCGGCGGGAGCCGAGCACAAGTTCCGTTCTCACGGGATCGCCATCACCGGGATGGACTGCACTCCTCTGGTGCTGGAGGTGCAGCGCCGGGCCTTGTCGCAGGGCGTACCCGCGAGCGAGGTGGTCAGGATCACCGAGCACCTCACGTCCACCGTGCTCAGCGAACAGGGGATGAAGAACCGCAGTCAGTCGTTGTTGTCGAGCGGGGTCTCCTCAGAGGCGTTCCGGTACAAAAGCTCCGCGCTGCGGTCAGCGGAGGACTCCATCGAGGTCACCAGCCGGATTTCGCGGATTGAGCCCGTTGACGGAAGCGAGCGACCACCGATCGAGACGATGTTCCGAGACGACATGGGGCGGCGCGACAGCGAAGGGACATCACATCGGCAAGGCGCGAGCGTCAACGTTCACGCGGGCGGGAAGATCGGTCTCGGTTTCGGCGACAGGGCGGAGGTCATCGGACGGGCCATCGGCGGGTTCGGCTTCGGAACGGACCATGTGACGACCGCTCACCGAGCACACGGCAACCACACCGTCCTGACCAGGACAGGTGACGTCACCATGTACGACGCCCACATGCTGGTGCGGGTCGAGACCGAGAAGCTGGGCACCTTCGAGGTAGAGGTGAAGGCCGAGCTGGCCATACCGGCTTGCGACGCGCCCCGGATGGAGCAGGACATCTTCGGCCACGATCTTCGGCCGCAAGGGGAATTCAACGACATCCGGCAGAAACTCGCCGATCTCCACCGGGAGATGGACGACGTACGGGCGGAGTTCGTCCGCAGTGAACCGTTCGGTGAACGTCCGGCCGGGGGCGAGCATCCGAACCGTGGCTACGACCCGCACGTGCTGGAGCCGGAGGCGCTCGCGGCCGGGCGGGGGACAGGCCTGGGCAGCGGCATCCGCGTCCACTCGGAGGCACTCCTCAGCTCGGAGATCCGCCAGGCCGTCGATCGGGCGGTGCCCGACCTTCCCCCGGAGATCAGGCGGCAGATCATGCGCGACATCGAGAGCCGATTCGGGGGTGTGGCGCTGGAAGCCGACCTGACCCACGCCCTGCACGGGATCAGGTACGACAAGACGATCGGCGGCTGCACCTTCGAGATCCTGGCCGAGGGCACGCTCGGCCGGCGCCACGAGGTCGGCTCGGCCGACATGACGGCGAACGAGCGCAGGATCACGTCAGGGACCGACACCAGCCAGCGGGAGACCTCTGCGGGAGGTCGTGCGGAGGTGCGCGGTGTCGTCCGCCTCGAGGCGAACGAAGGATTCAAGATCGACGCGGCGAACCTGTCTCTGACCGGGAGCGGCACGAAGGCGGAGACCGTCGGCGTCTCCGCCGGCCACACGAGATACGACCGCACGGAGACCAGCGGGGGCTTCACCATCACGCGGGACCTCTCCTTCGACGTCAGGATGCGGCTCTCGCGAGACGGCACAGAGGTGACGAACACGTCGTGGGAGGTGCACGGCAGCAAGGCGGAGATTTTCGTACCGAACACTCATGTGCCGGAGTCTCCGGTGCTCGCGCAGGACGTCGCGCATCTGGGCCGCATCGAGTCGTCAAGCGAACCGCCCGCCGATGTGTTGGCTCACGACGACCGGCTGCACGCCACCGTCCGCCTGGGTGCTATGCCTGATCTGCCCCAGACGGTGGCCAAGGTTTGCGCCGACTGGGCAGGGCTGCCGGTGCCCGGGGAGCGTCTTGACGTGCCGCCGGTGTTCGAAACGGCTACCGACGTGATCAAGCTGGAAACCATGATCACCTCCCACCCCGACGGCCTGCACTACACGGTGTCCGACCGAGGGGAATGGCGTCACGATGTGCATGTGAAGGCCGACGTGGCCGGGTTGCGCCACGTCAAGTCGGAGACCGGGGTGGAGCACGAGATCTACTCCAACAGCAACTCGCGGATGGCGGACAGCGAGCGCAGCAGGCAGGCCTTGGGCGGGCACGCCAGGGCCGGTGCGCGCGTCGCCTCCGGCCGTGACGGTGAACACGGCGGCGAGACGTCAGGTCACACGAGAGGCAACGAGGAAAGCGGAGGAACCGAGCGAAAGATCGTGGCACGAGCAGGGATGCACGCCGCCGCGACGCGGATGACCCTGGAAAGCTCCTACGTGGGCGGCAGCGACGTCGCCCGGGTCACCTACTCGGACCAGAGCACCTCGCACTGGTATCGAGGAGACCTCGTACTGGAGCTCACGCCGACCAGAACCAACGGGGAAACGGTCGAACGTGGCCCGACCACGTACGTTCGGGTGGAAGAGATCACGGACGTCGTCCTTCCCGACGAGGTGGCGCGCCGTCACGGATTGGCAGGCCCGGAGGCCGCAGAGCCCGCCCAACGGGCAGGGGCCACAACCCGCGCCTATTCCGCGCCCGAGGCGGCGATGAGCACGGCCTCCGTTCAGCATCTCGACGCGCGGGCCGTACTCCCGAAGATCCTGGAGACGCTCCGCGGCGAACACCTGCTCCTCCCTGGCCAGGAGCTCACGAACCACCCGGTGGCCGAGCATTTGCGCGGCCACTACGGCCAGCACGCGCTCGCCACGAAATTGGGGGAACTCCGCGGAAACGGGGTGTCCTCCTGGATGTTCGCCACGGATGTCCACGGCCGGGTCACCGAACGCGTGGGCATCCGGGTCACGGCCGAGATCGGTGACGGCGTACACGTCGGTGAGCGTCCTGACACCGGTCTCATGCTCCGCAGCGAGCGCCTCAACGGCGACGTGACCCTGCGCGAGGCCGGGTCCGACCACGGCGCGGAGGCGCTCGCGCGCTACACCAAGTCCTCGGACGGCCGTCTCGAGGGAGTGGAAGCGGCATACGCCAATCACCACGACTCCCACACCGTGGACGCTCGCGGAACGAATATGAAAGACATCAATCGTTATCAGACGCGGGAGGCCCCGCAGGAGTTCAAGCACCCGGTCACGTACGAGATCACAATCGAGCGCTCCCAGGTCCGCCCTATCCTGGAGCCCATGCAGGGCGTGGCCAGAAACATGCTGCTCAAGGTGGGTGAGGTGACCGGACACGACGGAGCCGTGACGCTCTTCGACAAGCGTGTCGGGGTCACGGCGACATCCAGGGCGGTCGCGGACGGCGATCTCGGCCTGCTCGTGCCGGGGCATCTCACCACGGAGGTTCCGCACGGCACCACGGTTACGGCGGGTACACCGGTCTTCGCCGCGAACCCACGATGGGGGGAGCCGGCAGGGCCCAACACGATGGCCACCACGCTCGGGAACGGGGTGCCCAAGGGGGCCGTCAGCCAGGTCGCCTTCCCCGCCGCCACAGTGGTGGAACAGTGGGCGCCGGTGGCCGCGGTGCCTCCAAAGCTCCGGGAGGAGGTGCCCTCGCTGGACAACCGGCCCAACGGATTCGAGCTGTCTCGCCCGGCCGGCATCTCCCTCGCCGAGGCCGCCAAGGAAAGAACCATGCGAGCCCATGTGGAGCAGTTGCTCGCGCACGACTATGAGATCCCAGGCGTCGGCAAGGTGGGGATCGACGTCAACGGAGCCCATGAGATCACGAACGCGCTCGTCAAGCAGCGCGTCTACGCGCAGACCATGAGCACCACCGGGCACGGGCATGGGCAGGGCCGGGGCCAGGCCTTCCGGGGAGGCGGGTCCGCCGGATCGACCGGCGAAGGAAACCTCGGCTACGGCGGTATTGGCGGCAGCACGAAGACTGGAGACGAAGCCGCCTCGCGGAACGCCAACATCATCGAACGTAACTTTCTGGAGGAGCAGCACGAGAACACGTATCTGGAACTGGACATCTCCGTCGTGCTCTACGGCAAGGGCGAGCCGCTGGTGTTAGACGTCGACAAGGGCCTCTACCTCAGGCTCACCCCGGAAGGGCTCGCCGAGTTCGACGCCGCGCATCCCGGCGCCATCGCGCGCTGACCCTCGGGATGAGCATGAGGAACGTGCCGCGCTAGTCCGCGTACGCCCAACCCGACCATCGGCTCACGTCCACCAGGATCACCGGCCCTTGTGGTCGTCGCTCGCGATACTGCGCGTACTTCGCGACGAGGTCGTCCAGCGCCCGCTCCCCCTCCGTCCCCCCGGACACGACGCGGGCCCGGCCGTCGGCCCGCACCCACCACAGCCGCGCCCAGTCCTCGTCGTCGTAACGATCGGCCAGGAGGCAGACGGAGGGGTTCTCCTCGATGTTGCGCAGCCGCCGCAGGCGGGTGGTCGACTTCGGCTTGTGGTCGACGGCGACCACGACGTCGTCACCCGACACGGCGAACGTGACGGGCACCAGATGGGGCACGCCACGGCCGTCCGCCGTGCCGAGACGGGCGACCCGCTCGCCGGCGAACAGGTCACGGGCCCGCTCGCGGTCCATGCCGTCACCCCTTGCGGGCTACGTGCCCGCGGGCAGCCGGGTGAATCCCGCCCGGTAGGCAGTGGGGGTGAGCCCGACCAGGTTGACCATGTGCTTGCGGAGGGAGTCGGCGCTGCCCAACCCGCTCTGCCCCGCCACCTGGTCCATGGGCAGCCGGGTGGTCTCCAGCAACTCCCTCGCGCGGTCGATGCGCCGGAGCAGCAGCCACTGGAGCGGGCTCGTCCCGGTCTCGGCGTGGAAGCGCCTGGTCAGGGTCCGCACGCTCATGCTCGCGTGCGCGGCCAGGTCGGTCAGGCTGAGCGGGCGGTCGAGGCGCTCAAGGGCCCAGGCCCGGGTGGCGGCGAGGGAGGTGCCGCGTTCGGCGGGCAGCGGGGTCTCGATGTACTGGGACTGGCCGCCGGGCCGTACGGGAGAGACGACCGCGAGCCGCGCGGCCGTGTTGGCGACCGCCGCGCCGTAGTCGAGCCTGACCAGGTGCAGGCACAGGTCGATGGCGGCCGCCGCGCCCGCCGAGGTGTAGATGCCGCCGTCCTCCACGAAGAGCCGGTCGGGCTGGACGTCGACCTCCGGGAAGCGGGCGGCGAGGTCGCCGGCCAGGCCCCAGTGGGTGGTGGCGCGGCGCCCGTCCAGCAGATCGGCCTGGGCCAGGACGAACGCACCCGTGCACAGGGAGGCGATGCGCGCGCCGCCGTCCGCGGCCTTGCGCAGCGCGGCGAGCGTCTCCGGAGGAGCCTGCTCGCCGCCGCTGCCGACGGCGATCACCGTGTCGGCCCAGTCGACCCTGTCCAGTCCGTACGGCACCACGATGTCCGGGCCTCCGACGGTCGGCATCGTGCCGGGACGTGCCGTACAGATGCGTACGTCATAGTGCGGAACGCTGTTGAACACCATGAGCGGGATCGAGACGTCGAAGCTCAACACAGGGGACACGACGACCACCGCGATGCGATGCATGGCCAGATCCTCCGGATAGACGGCGCTCCGGCCACTATGTCATGAGGTCGCGCGTCGGCATCGTGGTGGCCATGACCTTTCATGTGATCGTGGGTCGCGGCGCCACCGCGACGAGGACCGCCCTCCAGCTGGCCGGCGACGGCGAGCGCGTACGGATGATCAGCCGCTCCGGCGGAGGACCCGAGCACCCGCTCGTCGAGAGGGTCGCCGCGGACGCCACCGACACCGACCGGCTCACCCAGCTGACGGAAGGGGCGCGCACCCTGTTCACCACCGCCGCGCCGGCCTACCACTTGTGGCCGGAGCAGTTCCCGATCCTGTCAGCGTCCCTGCTGACCGCGGTCGAGCGCGCCGGGGCCGCGTACGTCATGCTCGGCAACCTCTACGGCTACGGGCCGGTGGACCGGCCGGTCGAACCCGGCTTCCCGCTGGCCGCCACCGGACCCAAGGGCCGGGCCAGAGCCCGGGTGTGGGAGGAGGCCGTCGCCTCGGGGGTGAGGGTGACCGAGGTGCGGGCCGCCCAGTTCTACGGCGCGGGCGCCTTCTCCGTGTTCAGCCTCATGGTGCAGCGCCAGGTTCTCGAAGGCCGGCTCGCACTCGTGCCGCAGGAGCTCGACGTGCCGCACAGCTACTCGGCGATCGGCGACACCGCGCGCACGCTGGTCGCAGCCGGCCGCGACGAGCGGGCGTACGGGCGGGCGTGGCACGTGCCCACCTCGACCCTGTCCGCCCGCGAGCTGGCCGGCCGGCTCGCAAGGCTCGCCGGTGCGCCGGAACCGCGCATGGAACAGCTGACCGAACGCGACCTGACCCTGCTCGCGCTGGACAACCCGTTCTGGGGGGAGATGCATGAAGTCCTGATCAAGCCCGGCCATCCGTTCGTCGTCGACTACTCCGACACGGAGAAGATCCTCGGGGTGGGCGTCACACCGGTCGACGACGTCCTGCGCGAAGTGATCTGACGTCCGCCGTACTAGTCTGATCGCTGAGCGAGCCGGACGGAGGCGGGCGAAGATGGGCGAGACCGATCCGCACATCCACGTCGACCGGCAGGTGCTGCAGGCCGGGGCCGACTTCCGCAATGTGCTCGCCTCGATGCTGGGCCGCGCGCCCGACGCGCCGGGCACCGTCACCACCGGCTGCGGCATCCGGGCGCCCTACGCGATGACCTCACCCCATCCCGGGAGCGTCACGTGCCTCGCCTGCCGGGAACACGCCCACCGGGAGCTCATACGCTTCGCCGACCTGGTGGAGCGCCTGGGCGGGATGCCCGGCTCCCCCTTCACCGGCGACCAGGCCGCCCAGGCCGCGCGGTGGGCCCGCGACCGCGCGCGCGAGTTCGCCGGCTAGGCCGGGCCGAGGAACCGCAGGAGCTCCTGCGCGGTGTCGTACGGGTTGTCCTCGGGCAGGAAGTGGCCCGCCTCCGGGATCATGGTCAGGCGGGCGCCGGGGATCGCGGCGGCGAGACGGGCGGCGGTGGCCGGCGGGAGCCACCGGTCGTGCTCACCCCACAACACCTGCGTCGGAACGGCGATCTCGGACAGCCGGGCCTCCAGATCGCGGGTGTCGTCGTCGCCCACGGCCACGACCTGATCGATCCAGCGCCGCTGCCCGGCGGCCCCGTCCCATGGGGCCAGGTAGGCGCCGGCGACGGCCTCGGACATGGGCCGGTGGGTGGCGGTTCCCAGCCGCGGCCGGATGATGTCGGCGAAGACCTGCTCGGGCATGGTGCGGTAGACGTCGGCGTGGGCCCGCATGTGACGGGTGAACGGGGTCAGCCACGAGCCGAGGACGGCGGCGTCGAGCAGCGCGATACGGCGGGCGGGCACCCCGTGCACCAGGTGGGCCCGCAGCACGGTGGCCCCGCCTATGTCGTGCCCGACCAAGGCGGGGGCGCCGAGATCCCAGTGCCTGACGAGCTCGGCGAGCGTGCGGGCCTGCCGGTCGATCGACGGTACGGCGCCCTGGGCGAGCCGGGAGTCGCCGTACCCGAGCAGGTCCCACACATGGACGGCGTGCTCGCGGGCCAGGACGGGAACGACCTCGCGCCACAGGAAGGACGAGGCCGGGGTGCCGTGGACGAGGATCGCGGGCGGCCCTTGGCCGAAGACGTCGACGGCGACCTCGCCACCGGTCACGCGGACCCGGTG
Organism: Nonomuraea sp. K271; assembly: GCF_009908215.1. NCBI lineage: Bacteria > Bacillati > Actinomycetota > Actinomycetes > Streptosporangiales > Streptosporangiaceae > Nonomuraea > Nonomuraea sp. K271. Next base: position 19,064 of record NZ_JAAAHR010000046.1, read on the forward strand.
ACGAAGCCGCCATGCGGTGTGCGTACTCATACTCACCTCTCGTGTAAGGGGTATAGTTACCTTATCCCGGTTACAGTAGGAGAGGTAAGGCTTGAAGGCAACTTTTACCGGTTACGTGTGGGCGGCCGGGGTGGCGACCGACCTGGTCAACACCTCACCGGAGGTGCAGAGCGCCGGTGAGATGCTGCCCGACCCGGCCGCGCTCGCACGGTTCCTGGCCGAACACGACCTTCACTCCGACAGCCGCACCCCGTCCCACGACGACCTCGGCCAGGTGCTCGCCCTCCGCCAGGAGGTCCGCGCCATCCTCGAATCGACCGACGAGGACCACGTCGCCGAGCAGGCCGGCGCGCTCGTCCGAAGGGCGGGCGTCGGTCCCGGCCTCCACCGCGACGCCGGCGGCAGGTGGGAGTGGCACGTCGTGACCGCCCCTGAGGCCTCCCTCGCCGACGAACTGGCCGTACTCATCGGGGTGGGCCTCCTGGCCGTCCTGAGGACCCTGAGCCGTGACCGCTTCCGCCACTGCGCTTCCCCCGCGTGCAACGGCATGTTCGTCGACACGAGCCGCGCGGGCCGGCGCCGCTACTGCATGCCCGACCTCTGCGGCAACCGGGTCAACGTCGCCAACCACCGCGCCCGCCGCCCCGCCTCCTGGCAAGGGGGTTCCTAGGGCCGGCCCCGGCTCCGCTCAGGGCCCAGGATGTGGTTGCGGGTCTCAGGTGGCGGCTACCAGGCGGGGAGGTCTGGGGACGAAGCCCGGCACCGTGCCCGGTCCGTCGCTCCCGTCGCGGTGAGGCCCGTACGGTGATCCGGACGCCCCCGCCGGTACGCCGCGAAAGGGAACGTCGGCGGGACAGGTGCCGGCGCGCGTCTGAGGCGCGCGGGACAAATGGTTCACTCATGAGAATCGTGGCCCAGCAAGCGGAGGCTCACGCGGCCCTGGCCCACGACGTAAGAGCGGCACGTCGGCCTCGTCCAGCGTCTCCATGATGCGCGAACGCAGGCGCTGGCAGGCGGCTCGCTGGTGCGCGTGCGTTGCGCGGCTCGGCCGTTGGAGCGAGTGCCGCTCGGCGACATCGAGACCGCCTGGCAACGCACCGACCTCCACGGCAGACGACTCGTAGTCGCGCCCTGAGATGACGAATGGCGAATGCACGCGGCGTTCGTCATTCGCTGGGAATCCGGACGATCGCTGATCTCAGCGGTCGGGGTCCACGGTCAGCGCGACTTCGATCTCGTCTCCGGCGCTGCGGCCGGTGTTCTTGCGGGTCTCGGCGTTGAAGGACACGAGGTAGCGGCCCGTGATCCTGACGCTGTGGCAGGACCGGCAACTCGACCTGGACAGCCGGATCGGCGACCTCCTTTCTGGCGTACCCGAGGACAAGCGGCCGATCACCGTACAGCAGCTGCTCAACCACACCTCGGGGCTCCTGGACTCCCTCGGCGAGGACGACGCACCGTTGACGCGTTCTGAGGATGCGGGCAGCGGGCCGAGCCGATCCTGGCCGCCTGGGGCATCACCACTGCCGGCAAGCCGGTCTTCGTCGGCCTGGCCGCCGCCGGCTCCGAGTCCACCGACGCCTGGCACGACTTCCTGATCGATTCGGCAGGCCGCGGCCTGCGCCCGCCGCGGCTGATCGTCTCCGACGGCGCGCCCGGCCTGATCAGCGCCGCGGCGGTCAAGTGCCTGCTCACCGACCGCCAGAGCCTGACCACCTACCTGCGCTTCCCGATCGAGCACCACAAGCGCGTGCGGCACTCCAGCTTCATCGAGCGCACCTTCGGCGAGACCCGCGCCGCGTCAAGGTCATCGGCCGCTTCCCCGGCGAAACGAGTTACGTCTCACTGGTGTGGGCCGTGCTCGATCGCGCCGCCCGCGGCTGGCGCGGCTTCACCATGACCAGCAACGGCCTGCGCATCCTGCAAGACCTCCGCCGAGGCCTGCCCCACCCGACCGCCCAGCTCCACCCGACCGACGACCCGGCCTTGGCACCCGTCACCGACGGCCGCCTGAGATTCACCCACGGCACCTATCTCGTCGAGCTATTTACACCGCTCCGAAGACGCCACCCAGATCTACGACCGGGCGAGGCTCGACGCAGCCCCTCACTGACGTTCAGGGTTCGAGGCCCCGAGGTCTTCCGGGCGCAGGCTCAGTGCCTGCGTGATGGCCATGACGTCCTGGTATTCGCGCCAGTGCAGGATCTTGCCGTCGCGGACGCGCAGGATCGCGATGAAGGCGGCGGATGCGGCGAGGCCGGTGGTGGTAACTGTTCCGGTGAACTCGTACTCCACGACGAGGACTTCGGGGTCGGCGGTTTCGCGGGTGGCGATGTCGCGGAACTCCTCGAATCGGAACGGCAGCGGCCTGCTCGCGTAGAACTCCAGCCAGGTCTCGCGGCCTTCGTAGCGTCGCATTCCCGGTGGGGAGAACGGAGTCTCGACGACAATGTCGTCGGCCAGGAACTCGGCGGGGAGCAGGGTCGGGTCGTCCTCGCGGAGCACGGCCTCCTGCATCCGCCGGTAGACCTCGAGGGGAGTCGCGTGGGACATGTGGTGCCTCCTGAAGTAACCTGAGCGTTACTCGACTTCACGATAGTGAGTGCGACTCACTTTAGCAAGGAGGCACCTATGGCCCCTGCGGACCGCGAGAGCGAGCGGCCCGTTCGAGCCGACGCGCGGCGGAACCGCGCGCGGATTCTGGAGGCGGCCGAAGCGGTGTTCGCCGAGCAGGGCGCGTCCGCCGCGACCGATGCCGTCGCCGAGCGCGCCGGGGTCGCGATCGGCACGGTCTTCCGGCACTTCCCGACGAAGCCGGACCTGCTCAGGGCCGTGGTGATGAGCCTGCAGGATCGGATCGTCGCCGAGGCCGACGCGATGGTGCGCGACCAGGACGCCGTCACGGCCCTCTTCGAGTTCTGCTCGCTCATCATGTCGGCCGGGGTCACTCACCGGGACGTCTTCGAGCGACTGGCCGAGACCGGCGTTCAGGTCCGCGTCTCTGATGCCTTGGCGCGCTTGCGCTCTGCCGTCGACGTTCTGCTCGAACGGGCTCGCGACGGCCGCGCTGTCCGCGCTGACCTGAGCACCGACGAGCTGATCGCGCTGCTCGCCGCGGTGTGCCAGGAGGCGATCGCCGACGACTGGAGCGAGGAGTTCCGCCGCCGCGCGCTCGATCTCCTCTTCGACGGCATACGGCCCCCGGGAAGCCGCTAGGGCCCCTCGCAGAACGCAGCCGTGGGTGAGAATTTCGCGTCGACGGTGTCGCCGTTCACCGTCCGAGTCGGCCGTCGAGCCAGGTGCGTAGATCGTCGAGTGCCGCCATGGGCGTCGCATGCCGGTGAAGTCATGAGGCGGGGAAGGGTGGACGCGCAGGTCGACATCGACGCCGGCTGCGGATAGCTGCGCAGCCATCGCGAGGTTGTCGCGCAGCAGGATGTCCTCTCCTCCGACGACGATCAGCACCGGTGGGAGGTTGGCCAGTTCGGCGTAGATCGGGGAGAAGTCCGGGTGGGTACGGTCGGGCGCATTGCCCGCGTAGGCCTCGAACAGGGTTGTACGGAGCTGGATTGCAACTAGAACTGCAACTGGAACAAGGTCCGTTGACCTTCTGATCCGTAGGTCCCCAAACGATCTCCAGAGCCGTTCAGGCTCATTCGTCGCGCTGGTCGATGGTCGCCCCGCCGTTCAGGGTGGTCTGCCTCAGTTCGCGATTGTCCATTCAGGTGGCTCCCGTAGCACGCCTCGATCGAAGGATGTGACGCCAGCCGGTGAAGCTCATCCAGCAGGAGTCAGTACCGTCACTGGCATGGGACTGCTGTTGATGTTGCGCCCTCCGCAGCCTCGCCCGAAGAGCCTGCGGCGGGCTACTCGGGCGCGGCGTCGTGAGCACCGCCGCGCCGACGCCGAGGAGTGGGAGACCGCCCAACAGCGAGGTTGGCTGCTGGATGTTGCGGTGGAGGAGCTATTGCCGCTGGCGAATAATGCCGGGGGCAGCAGGCTACCGATACTCGGACAGCTCGACCCGTGGTCGGACAGCGTTAGGTTGCGCTCTTCAGCGTTCAGGAGGCGCGTGACCGCAGATCCGCCCGGACCCGCTGATGTATGTGCGTTATCAGCTTGAACAGGTCCGGGCAGTACACCGACGGGTTGAGGTACCCGGTGTCCTCGCGGTAGCGGTGGGCGTAGTAACCGCCGCCGCACACCCTCGCCACCGGACAGCTCACACAGGTGTCGCAGAGCGCGGCCGCCCCCGCCTGACGTGCCGCCATGCCCGGGTGCTCCAGTGCCCGGTCGAAGGGATGGTCGAAGACGTTCGTCCCGGTCCCGGCAGCACCCTCGTACCCCGACTTCAGCGTGTCCACCTGCTCGATGGTCCCGTCGGTCTCCACCACGACCAGGACGTTCGGCGACAGCCCCACGGAGTCCACCCTGCTCTGCCCACCGAGCACCAGCTGGATGATCGACTCGAAGAACCGCACGCCCGTCTCTTGCCGGGGCGCGCCGTACCAGCGCTCGAACACGGCGATCAGCCAGTCCGCGTACGGCGTCGCATCCGCTCCGGCCGCGCGCAGTGGTGGCGGCGTGGACCAGGTGCCGTCCGGCAGCAGGAAGTCGACGACCGGCGGCTCGAACTCCAGCAGCGACTCGTACACCTCCACCGGATCGTTCGCCACATCGACCACGCAGTACAGATGCGAGAACAACTCCCGGTACGGCTCGGCCCGCAGCCGCCGCAGCCCGGCGGTCACCTCGGCGTGGCTTCCACGGCCGCCGGCGTGACGGCGGTGCCTGTCATGCGCCCGCGCACCCCCATCGAGGCTGACGCCGACCGCGATGCCCTCGGCCAGCAGTACGTCCAGCACCTCGCCGGTCAGCAGCGTGCCGTTCGTCTGCAGCCGGAAGCTGAGCTCGGTTCCGGACGGGAGCGCGGCGCGGACGCTGCGTGCGGCATGGGCGACGGCTTCGCGTCCGGCCAGCAGCGGCTCGCCGCCGTGGAAGACGACGTTGACGTACTCGACGCCATGCGTGACCACATGCTCCGCGATGCGGAAGGCGGCGCGCTCCACCGTGGCCGGGTCCATTTTCCGCGGACGGTCCCTCCACGACTGGTCGGCCATCTCGTAGACGTAGCAGTAGTCGCAGGCCAGGTTGCACCAGCCGTGCAGCTTGAGCGAGAACTGCTGGAACGGCGACGGTCGCCAGGCCCCGCTGTCGCGGGCAGCCGCGCTCCACTCCTCGGTGGGCCACATCATGAGGGTCCCTTCGGCGCTGGACGGGCGCGGTGGTCGGCCGCGCCCGCTCTCTCCCGGACTTAGCGGTTGTGCCTGCCGGCCAGGATCTTGGCCTCGGGCTCGGCCGTCGCGCGGATGGCCAGGGCGTTGTCCAGGACGGATGAGGCGGTCGAGACGACTTCGGCCGCGGTCTCGGTCGCGGCCTGCGCGATCAGCGGGGCCTGCGGGGCGAGCGCGAGCGACGCCGCGGCTGCCAGCGCAGCCACGATCCGCGTGTTCTGACTCTCGGCGTGCGTAGCGTCCATAAGAATCCTCCTTTGTCGGAAAGACTGTCGGTTCTGCAGATCAACACCACACGATGGCTGGACACTCGTGGACAGTTCCTCGGCGGCTCGCGGGACGCGCCCTATTGCACAGTTCCTTCCTTTGAGGGGTTCCAGGGGCGGCGAGCATGATCCAAGACTGGCGGGCCCGTTCCGGCTACGCATCCGTCACATGACTGGACATCGGTCCTGAGCGCCCGCTTCTGAGCCGGGTCACGAGCCCGAGCGACGCCAGGCCCGCTCCTCGGCGTCACGGCTCTCCCCGGCGGGTTCGACGCGCGGGCGAGGCCGGGTGTCACATTTCTCGGCCTGGGCGAGTCGATTGTCATGAACGGCGATACGGAGAGACGTGACAGATGACCGAGCAGAATGCGTGGCCTGCCCAGCGCAGGGACCGGTGAGGGGTGATCTCGGCCGAGTCGCCGTCCCCTCCACTCCGTCCGCACGGGCCTGTCCCCGAGGTGGATGCTCATTCGTCAACCGCATGTGAGCTGAGCGGGCTCGACGACCTTTCGGGACTCCCTGTGGCTGAAATCTACGGAAGAAGTACGGAGAGGGCTGTCATCGACGAGGTGCTGGCTCGCGCGCGTGCCGGCGACAGCGGGGTCGTGGTGGTGCGAGGCGACGCGGGAATCGGTAAGACGGCGCTGCTGGAGTACGCCGCGGCCGGCGCCGCCACAGACATGCGGGTGCTGCGCGGTACGGGCATCGAATCGGAGACGAAACTGCCGTTCTCAGGACTGCATCTGCTGCTCGCTCCCGTGCTGCACCTTCGGAACAAGCTCCCAGGGCCGCAGTCCGAGGCGTTGGACGCGGCGTTCGGTCTGGTCGACCAGGCCAGGAGTGACCGGTTCCTGCTCGGGCTGGCCACCCTGTCGCTGCTGGGCGAGGTGGCGGCGGCGGAACCCCTGCTCGTGCTGGTCGATGACACGCAATGGCTGGACCAGTGCTCGGCTGCGGTGCTGTCGTGGGTTGCGCGCCGGTTGCGCGCCGAGGGCGTCGCGTTGCTTTTCGCCGTACGAGACGGGTACCCGACGCCCGCGGAGGGCGTACCGGACGTACGGGACCTGCGACTGACGGCCCTGGACCGGGGCTCCAGCGCCATGCTGCTGGGGGACCTGGCCGGTCACGTCAAAGACCACCTTCTGGCCGAGGCTCAGGGCAACCCGCTCGCCCTGCTGGAACTCTCGGCCGCGCTCACGCCCGAGCAGCGTGCCGGTGAACTGCCCGGCGCCACGTTCCACCTCCACCACGGCCCTATGTCCGGGCAACTGGAATCGGCCTTCGCCCAGCGGGTCAGAGCGCTGCCCGAGCGAACCCGATCGCTGCTGCTCGCCGCAGCGGCTGACGACAGCGGCGATCTGCACCTCGTGCTCACGGCGGGCCGACGGTTGGGCGCCGACGTCGCCGACCTGGAGCCGGCGGAGGACGACCGGATGGTCCACATTTGCGGTGACCGGTTGAGATTCACCCACCCGCTCTTCCGCGCCGCCGCCTACCGTTCGTCGTCGCTGCAGGCCCGCCTGGCCGCTCATGCCGCGCTGGCGGAGGCGTTCGGAGAAGGCGGCATGGCCGACCGAAGCGCGTGGCACCGCGCCGCCGCCGTACACGGCGCGGACGAGAGCGTGGCCGCGGAGATGGAACGCACCGCCGAGAACGCTCGCGCCAGGGGCGGTCACGCAGCGGTGGCCACCGCGTATCACCGAGCCGCTCAGCTTACATCCGACCTGGGGCAGCGCGCCCGGCGCCTGGACGCGGCGGCACAGGCCGCACTCGATGCGGGGATGACCTCCTTCGCGACCCACCTGGCCGATCGTGCCTGGCCGATCGCGCGCGACCCGACGGTCCGCGCCGGCCTGGCGATGGTCCGCGCGGCCATCGCCCAGGAGCAGGACTTGCGGGCCCGGCCGGAGGAGACGGTCGAGGCGGCCGCCGGGCTCGCGAAGCAGGCTCCTGACACCGCCGCCACCATGCTCCTGTTCGCACTGATCAGCGTCTGGAGCGGTGGCGAGCCGTACCAGATGCCCCAGCTCGCCGCCAGTACGGCCATCGTGCCCCGCTCTTCACCCATGCTGGCCGATGTCACCGCGGCGATCGCCCACCTCGCCGACGAGCGATGGGCGCAGGCCGTCCCCCGCATCAGATCGCTCGTCCACGGGATCTCCAGCGCCGCGAACCTGGCTACCTGGCAGCGCATCACCGTGCAGTGGTGGTTCCTGTGGCTCGCCGACATCCACGCGGGCCAGGAGGGCGCGGTGGTCCTGGCCGACCGATGCCAGGCCCAGGGCAACATCGGTCTGCTGCCCCGCGCCCTGCTGCATCTGGCGCGCACCCAGTTGCTCCTGGGCCGGCACCGGGACGTGCTGTCCACCAGCGAGGAGGGCCTGCGCGTCGCAGCCCACACCGAACAGCCCCATTTCGTCGGCCACCACGCCGGACTGCTGGCCTGCGTGGCGGCGATCGAGGGCGACCAGGCGCGGTGTGCCGAGTTGACCGAGGACATCCTCGCCGATGGTGTGAGCGAGCGCGGCATCGAATGCGTGTATGCACGCGCGCTGCTGGACCTGGGAAACGGGCAGTACGAGGCGGTGCTGCGCCGCCTCACGCGGGTGCCCCAAGCTCTGATGCGTCACCATCCGGCCATCGATCACAGCCTCGGCACCGCCACTCTCGTGGAGGCTGCGGTCCGTCAGGGCCACCCTACCCTCGCCGTAGCCCCTCTCGCCCGGCTGCAGCGATGGGCGCACGCTACGGGCCAGCCGTGGACCGTGGCCATCGCGGCACGATGTCAGGCCCAGCTTGCCGACGGCGCGGAGGCCGAACGGCACTACGAGCAGGCCATACGCCTACACCGGCAGGACGATGCCTACCCCTTCGAAGCGGCCCGCACCCATCTGCTCTACGGTGAGTTCCTGCGCCGCAGGCGGCAGCGCAACAGGGCTCGCCCGCTTCTGCGGTCCGCGCTCGACGCCTTCGAACAACTCGGCGCGGCCCCCTGGATCGACCGCGTCCGCGCCGAGCTGCGCGCCACCGGCGAGACCTCCCAGCCCAAGGAGCGGACGTCTGGGCTGCTGGACCGGCTCACCTCGCAGGAGCTGCAGGTCGTCAGGCTGGCCGCGGCCGGGCTCAGCAACGCCGGCATCGCGGCCCGTTTGTATCTCAGCCCTCGTACCGTCGGCTATCACCTGTACAAGGCCTACCCCAAACTCGGCATCGGCTCGCGCAACGACCTGGCCCGCATGGACCTCGACCCGGACGGCCGCGACAGCTCCGGTCTGAGCTAGCAGCCGTACGGGCACGCTCGGCAGCGAGCCCACGCCCGGACGGTCACCCTCGTGTGCGAAGGGGCGATTGATCTTGCCCGTATCGACCGCAAACCTAACTGTCGTGCCGCCCGGAGAACAGGCACCTCATCAAAACCCAGTCACCTGTCATATACGACACTTCTGACTGATCAGGGCGTGGTTCCCGAAGGGCAGCACGATCGCGGCGGCGAGCCACGCCGCATCCGGTTCGTGCAGGAGATCTCGGCCACTCGCATCACGGCCACGGACCGCTACACGCACGTGGCCGCACTCCAGCCGGCCGGCGTGTGGACGATGTCCTGTGGAACGGCTCTGACGGGCGACTGCAACCCTGATGTCCACAGGGACGTAACAAAGGACGGAGAAGGCCCTCACCCCGAGAACGGGTGAGGGCCTTTTCATGTGCGGAGGATCGGGGATTTGAACCCCGGATGGTGTTGCCACCAAACCGCATTAGCAGCTTGGAGGCTGGCCGTTCCAGGACGTTCATCGTGCACCGATGCGGCTATACAAACGTCCTGGAACCGGGTGGTACGGCGGGGGACTGCAACCCAAACTGCAACCCTAATGTCCGACCCTGTCAGCGAGCGTCCCGCCGACTGATCATCTCGTCTGCTGTCGACCGCCCGTAAGGGAAGCGGCAGGGGACTTCGCTCGTCGACCTGGACGAGGCCGCTGGTCATTCGCGGGCCATGAGCTGAGCGAGTAGCGCTACCACCACAGCGGCTCCTACTACGGTGGCCCCGACCTCGGGTGCATTCAGGGTCAGGACTGCGACGAGGACCTCTACATGTCGAACCAACCGTGCACTGACCTGCGATCGAGCCATGTGCCGCATCACTCATCTGCAGATCAGTTCTGCGGTGATGACGTTGACGGGTCTGCCAGGCCAGATGCAGCCCCCATTTGGCAGTCGAGATAGGTAACGGAAGCGTGGACTCACGCAACTCGAGCGACCATGTGCGACATCCTGTACTCATGGAACAACCTGAACCAGAGAGAGATGATCCCACGCTCGTACAGGGCGCAAGAATCTGTGTATGGCGAGTCTTTGGAATAAACAACGACTATCTCACGTCGAAAGCATCAGCGCCGGACTGGACCACCGAGATTAAGGATTGGCTAGCTTCCGGCGACTCTACCACCGTCACTGTTGGCGGCCCGCCCACTCTTGTTGCCGACGCAATGAATGCTGCTACCGCGACGATGCTTACCTCTTTCGGCGGTGGCGAGTGGCGGAAGGCGGAAGATCCGCTGAGAGCTCGCGATGAAGCCATCGACGAAAGTCTCCGAAATCGCGGACGCCCAGAGTTTCTCGATGGACAGGGACTTTGGGTGACTCTACAAATCAGCCGACCAATTGAAGTGCCCGACACAGGCACCAGGTATGCCTGGGTGACAAGTAGAGAAGCTCTACGGTTCAGCGAAGAATTCGAACTTGAAGCTGGGAGACATCTTGACGCAGTTGCCGCCTACGTCTCCCATGCTCTTGGCGATATGAGATTCGATCGTACCCTGGTAGGAAACAATCTCGCCTATTTTATTGCACCTGGCAAGATGCCGTTTTCGTTCGGGCGATCACAAGTTTTCCCAGTGACAGTCTCGCTGTCTCGTGACTGGAAGAGTCTGCCTGTAGCGGAAATCACTAATACCCTAGAGGCCGCTAAGAGTGTCCCGCCAAGAACACTAAAGGGAATCTCTTCAGCGGCACGGCTACTCTGGCTAGCGAAGGCAGAGGAAGACGCACTGCGTAGATTCCTTTTTGCTTTTGTCGGTTTAGAGTTGCTAGTCAATGCGTTCGTCACAAGTAGTGTGCGCGACGAGGTTGTCTCCTTGCTCAAAATAGAGACAAGTGGATTGCCAGTCGAAGGGCTTTTTTGGCCAACAACGCACAGCGACAAAGATTATCCGTGGCGCAATCTGGCATTCAAATTTTCACTGATGACGATTGCGCTCTCTCGAACAACCGCAGCGGATGACGTTGAGTTGTTTAAGATGCTCAATAAGGCTCGTAATAGCATCGCCCATGGCTCTGCCGGCGAGTCCGACGCCTATCCCTCAAGAGAATGCATCGAGCTATTCGATCGGTATCTCACCCTTGCATATGCGAGGACGCTCAGCGGGAAGAAGGCATGACCCATCGAAAACCAATGACCTATCGTTTGACGCCGGTGGCACCCTTGACAGGGTGGCCCTGTTGCAAGCGAACCTCAGGAAATGATCCGTAGATACCTCAGAACATAAGGATCATTACGCGCATGTTCCGGATCATCAAACCCAGACCCCAGTGTCGCAACCGTCCGCATCCGGGCGCAGAGCAGTCTGGAGAGCATCGTTCAGGGCAGCCATGCACGCATTGCCGTCGTTCTTCAACGATCTATACGGCGAGAAAATACAAATACGAGCCATCTGTGATCCGCACTTTTTCTCGGATAGAGATCTACCTAGGTGCCCGGACTCTCTGCTTCAATCTCTATACCGATCATTTCTGTCACCACTCCGAGAGATCGGATAGCCCTAGATGCCTGCACGAGCGTAATCTGCGAGAACGGAAACAGGGATTCAGGGGTCAAAACTTTTCCAACTTCCCCCGCCAACGCAAAAACGACTTTCCACGGAAAGCTGTCGTCGCTCAAAAGCCGATTCCGGCCATGTTCGCGGACGGCCGCACTGAAAGCCATGCGAACTTCCGGTACATTAACCAGCAGATCGACCGCCACAATTGCTTGATTGAATAGGTGACTAAGCGGTAGCGAGTTTAGCGCCCGCTTCACATATATAAGCTCGTTCTGAGGTCCCAGTAGATCGCAAATTTCAAAGCGGCTACGCCCGTCAGTGCCAGTGCGCACAAAATACCTGTCCATGCATATAAACGAAGAGTCTCTAGCTTCGACGGACAGGTTGTAATCCATCTCCTGCCCTAGCGCAGGCCAAGAGGGAAGAGTAATGGAAGGATTGACCGTTATTATCTCAGCTAGCTCCCGCCGACGCAGATCCAGATAGTTACCACCTTTTTCGGAGTGAATCGCATGGGAAGCCGCATTCCTTGTGAAACGGAAGTTATTCACATTGCCTAGAAGACTGCGGTTGGGAGCGGGAAGATTCTTTCCTAATAGCCCATGCCTAACGTGGGTGTATATGTGCTCCAACGTGAGCCATGTGGGTGCTAACGGTACTCCTGATCTGATAACCCTGACCAACTCGCGAGTGAACGATGTCATCTCGCTAGCCTGATGCTTCAATGGCACCACATGAGCAGGCGCGCTTCCCTCCGTGGCTGCGAATGTATAGACGCCGTCAATTGCAACGCTTTGAAGAATCTGATTGGAGACAGACAGAGCTTGAAGTGCACGTCCAGCGGCGCAGCAATCAAGAATTACTACTTTTGTCCGTGCTGGCGTATCGAGAAACGCTTCTCGTACCCAGGAGTAGCGCAATCCCGTGTAGTCGCAGTCACTAGCGACAGTATCAGTCAGAGTGAGACTTAATTCCCCTCTCGGCGTCAGCGTGCCATGTCCTACAAAGTAGAGCATGAAAATGTCATGCGCATCAGCAGCGATGGACCGAAGTTGCGCCGCCAGCCTCCCCGCATTGCTTGGATTCCTAATCATAGTCACGCGACCTTCTGGCCAACCGCAAAGATCTGAATCGGTGAGCACCTCATAGACGGCATCAAGGCTATTACGTGCTGCGGGGACGGGAAGGAATTCAGGATCATCGTAATCCGATACTCCGATAAGTACGGCTCGCGAAGCCGAGAAGTCTCGTGATTCGCTATTGCTGCTCATCTTTGAGTATTTCCTTTAGGAGATGGAGAGGGTCACTTACGCTTTGCGATCTGATCTCGATGGTTTTGTCCGCAGCTTTGATCTTGATGGTAATGTCCGACCGACGACTTCTAATCCAGGTCGTGAGAACACGCGCAAAGAGGGCTGTGGTGCCGCTGGATCCGATGACTATCGCCAGCGTATCGAGCATAGAGCCGAGTTCTGTGTCCTGGGGCGCCGCTAGCAGATACTGCACTTTTCCGTGCAGTTGACTCTCGCCATCAAGCCAGGCGCGCAAACTACGCAGCTCTCGCTCGGCGGCATCTCCTAAGATTGTTACGTGCAGTTCCATGATTTCACCCTCCGCATTATTGATATGCTCTAGCTGGGATGGCTGGCCGATGAATCAGTGGCGCGGGTGAAACGCTATTCGACGTCTCCCTCGCCTTCCTCTTCTGTTCCGGACTGCAAGGAGCCGTGCGCGCTAGTTGGAGTGACGCGCCTAGTTTGTTCTCTTTGCTCCTCGACTACTTGCCGCCACTCCGCTGCTTCAGCTTCCCTGCGTGGACGGGCGAGTTCTTGGGAGGCTTTCTCTACTGCTTTACGGAGCTTCTCGATTTCCTTTACCTGCTGATGGCGGGTTTTGATGGTGAGGTGTCGGAGCTTACGGTAGATCTCCAAATCGATCAGATAGGTGAGTGGTTCGACAGCGCCGTATGGTCCATCAGCCTCTACTGTTACGGTGTATTTACGAGGCAGGTCCTTCTTGAAGAACTGCCATCCGATATCGAATAGCGCCTCGATTCTGCGCCCAGGTGGCACATGAGGGACGCCCTGGGTGAAGATGAGGGCATCCGCGAGCTTCTCCCCATCGTCCCCATCCATCGAGGTCTGAATCGGTGGATTAAATCTGATCCGAACGTTGCGGGCGACTGTGGGTCCTACGTTCTCGACTATGAGAATCAGGGCCTCGGAGATGAAGTCGGACGCTCGGATGTCAACGACTACATATGGTTGCTGCGATTCTGTGAATGCGGTGCGGTCGAGCGCAAGCTGTTTGGCAGCAATCTCCGCCTGATCGCGTGCCGACACCGCTTGGTCCTTGGCTGCGTCAGCGGCTCGCTGAGCACCGGCCGATTGATCAATCGCAGCGCTGGCCTGCCGCCTGGCGAACCAGACCGAGAACAGAGAGACCACTAAGGCCACCACGGCCGCGATGGCAGTAAAAATGTCGGTCCACGCAGGACCGTCAGAGGGCGTCAACTCGGTCTCCTTAACTCTTCGGTGAATGGCGGATCCTATATCCTCCCAGAACGCAGCGTAGTTTGACCGCATGTTCCGCCCGACCTATGGACGCAGTTAGTAGCACTGAAGATCAGCCATGATGCTCGGTGAGCCAGGGTGAGGAACGAACCCTGGATCGTCGATCGCCCCTAGCCATCTACGACGACCAGCTATGCAGTGGCGATCGCAAGGGCTGCATCTGTGCGGCGGCGCGGCAACCCCGGTCAGAGCGTTCGGGTTGATACGGCGGGGCCGGCGTGCGGTGCCCGGCCCGGTGTCCCGCCGCCGTCCGGGATCGGCCCCCAGGCCGCACGCCCGGACGGCGGGCGGGTGGAGGGCCGGGGGTACGGCGGCGCGCCGCGCCGCCGCTTGATCCTCATAGGGACTATTCGGCAACGATCTCGGTTGTCACTGGGAAGTGCGTGTACGGCTTGGGGTTGGGCCGGTAGCTTCGCGGTGTGGCTGATGACGCTGAGCTGACGCGCTGGGTCGTGCATGGTGAGCGGCTGGTTTATGACAACCGGTGGATTCGGTTGGGGCTGGCTGATGTGGAGATCCCTGGTGGGGAGCGGTTCGAGCATCATGTGGTGCATCTGGACCGGGCGGCTATCGCGGTCGTGCTCGATGAGCGGGACCGGGTCTTGTTGATGTGGCGTCACCGGTTCGTGTTCGACCGCTGGGGCTGGGAGTTGCCGGGCGGCCTGGTCGATGCGGGTGAGGACCCGAAGACCACGGCAGCGCGGGAGATCGAGGAAGAGACGGGCTACCGGCCGGCCACGGTCGAGCATCTGGTGAGTTATCAGCCGATGGCCGGCATGGTGGACTCCGAGCACATACTGTTCCTGGCGCGCGGTGCCGAGCTCGTCGGCAAGCCGGAGGGTGAGGTGGAGGCCGACCGGATCGAATGGATCCCAATGGCCGAGATCCCCGCGATGATCGCCCGCGGTGACATCTGGACGTCGGGCACGCTGATCGGCCTCCTCCAGGCGCGGGAGTGGCTCAACGCCCAAGAGCGCGGTTGACCGCTCGCGAGAGTTCGTCGATGCGTCGCCGCTGCCGGCGGGAGCCGGTCATGGTGGCCAGGTGCTGGGCGCGCTGGATGTGTGGCTGAGCGGCTTCGGGGTCTCCGGCCGCGAGTAGTGCGTGTCCGAGGTCGCAGCGGACACCGGACTCGGCGCGGTTGTAAGTGCCGTCCATCCCCGCGAGTGAGGAACGGAGATCCTCGACGGTGCCGGGGTCGCCGAAGCGGAGCAGGCAACTGCCACGCCACCGGCCGAAGTGGTGCGCGTTGATGGACAGGTACGGCATCTCCGGATCGCCGTCCCCTTCCGGGAGGGCGGCGGCGGCCTGGTCGAGTGCCTGACGGCAGGCCACCTCGTCGCCGAGTACGGCGGCGGCTTCTGCTTCGGCGGCGGCAAGCCAGGTCCGCAACCGGGCTGGTACGCGGTTGCGGTGGGTGGCGTGGATGTGCTGGAGCAGCTCGGCGGCCTCGGCAGGCCGGCCCAGATCCATGAGCACGTACGCCTGCTCCCCTGACACGTACGCGAGCACGGCAGGGTCTTCGGCTTCTCGTCCGGCTGCTTTGGCGCGTTCGTAGTGGTTCCAGGCGTCATCGAGGGCGACGGCGTTGACGGCCTGCCATCCGGCCAGTGACGCGGTCTGGGCCAGTAGGTGGGCAAGTTGCGCGCGGATGCCGGGCCGTACGGCGTGGCGGTAGGTGCGTTCGATCTGGGCCATCTGGGCGCGCATCTTGTCGGCGATGGCGACTCCGCCGAGGCGGCGGTCCAGGAGGCGCAGGTTGTTGGTGTCGGTGCTGAGGATGGTGACCATGGTGGCGTCGATGGTTGCGGCGGCGTCCAACCGGGCGGCGAGGGCGCTGGTCTGCTCCTGGTGCTCGTCGTCGAAGTCGCCCGTGGGTGAGGCGGTGTCGAGCGGGGCCAGGCCGAGCAGCATGCGCGCGTGATCGGGCAGACCAAGGCCGGTGGCGATGCGTTCGAAGACGGCGAGTTCCTCGATCGGGCCTGCCGTGCCGCGCATGATCCTGTTGACGCGTGATTGGCCGATTCCGGTGGCGGAGCCGATGCGGACCTGGCTGGCGCCCGCGTATTTGACCGCAAGGCCGAATAGTCCGCCGATGTCGCGTTTCTTCAAGATCTCGCGACTTTCGTCACGGTCCCAGACCGATGCCGGTATCTCGACCGGGTCGAATCCGCTTTGCCGCATTGCTGACCTCCGGCTACGTTCCGAGGGTTGCGCATTGCTGTGCCGGAGAGCCTATATGCCCTCGTTGAATACCTCCGTGATATAGGCCGAAATGGTTTGCAGTTGAATGCTGTCCGGCATGACAACGCAGGTTAGTTGTACAGCATGTAGTGATCGCGGCTGGAAGATCGTCACGCGGCGCGGGCATGTCGCTGCGGCCCGGTTCGGCATGGCGGAGTCGGCCCGGCAGGACTGCCTCTACTGCGAGGGTCCGGCGGCACTTCATCAGCCGGAAGAGATGTTCGAGTGGGAGGTGTTCGTCACCTCCGGCGCCGGCGAGGAGTTGGGACCGTGCGGGTCCAGCTCGTTCCAGGCCACGGCGATGGACGCGTTGCGGACGGCGATGCGGCGGTTGCCTGCGGACGCCTGCGTACGGGGCCTGATCACGCACAAGATCTACGACTTCGGCATGGTCGCCGATGACTGGTCCCGGCGTGAGATCTTCCGGGCCTCGCTGGACGTGGCGGGCTCGGTGCGCTTCGAGCGGATCACCTCGTGAGCGCGCCGAGACGGCCGTTCGTTGATCCCGCCGAGACGGCCAAGCATCTGCAGTGGGCATTGGCGGAGGACGGGGTCAGCGCGGATGTGCACGCCGGTTACGGCCTGGCGCTGGTGTCGGTATGGGTGGGGCTCGTGGTCTGGTGCGATGGCGAGCTTTATTGGTGGCGAACCGGCTGGAACAGTGAGCGCAAAAGGATCATTTATGCCCGACACTCGGCAGAAGATCCTTTGCGCGCCGCCCGCCGTGTCGCCTTTCAGTACGCGGAGCTGCGCAAAATGCATCCGCTCAGCGGGGTGATCAGCGCAGTCGTCTCGGAGACCAAACCGGCAAGCGGAAATCCGCTATGAGCCGTTATGGGAGCTGCTTGTCGCTGCACCTTCCCGCGATGGATCCGGCGCATGCGACCTTGGAGTGGTCAAGATTTTCGCGCTTCTCGTATGCGCGCGTTCTCGCCTGGACATGCGCCGAACATCGAGTGACGTCGTATGAGTTGTGCTCGGCGGCCGGGCTGGCCTTTCTGCGGCGTACCGTCGCCGCCAAGGGCTGGTCAACGCCGATAGTCTCCTACAGCGACGCGTGGCCGATCAATGAGGGCCGCGCGATGTGGGCGGAGTTGGTAGCGGGCAGGCTGATATAGCGCTCAGGTGCCCCTGACAGGCCGCCTCTCAGCCGGTACTGTGCTTATGCAGACAAGTGGAAGACCGGACAGGCGGTTGTCATGAGCATGGAGTTCGCTCCGCCCAAGTACGCCCAGGTGATGGCGACGATTCAGCAGCGCATAGAGGCGGGCGAGTACGCCCCCGGCGACATGCTGCCTTCTGAGACGCAGCTTGTCCGGGAACTCGGCGTGGGCCGCACGACCGTGGTGCGGGCGCTGCAAACGCTGGCCATGCAAGGCTGGATCGAGCGCGAGCACGGGCGCGGTTCCTTCGTCAAGGGACGGCCGGACAGCTCAGCCGACCGGGTCCGGCCCGGCCTGGCGGCGGCAGAGCAGGCCGAAGCGACAGACAGCGTCGTGGCCGTGGAACGGGTGCCGGCTCCCCGCCACGTCGCCCGACTGCTGGGCATGGACGAGCGCACGCCGGTGATCATGCGCAGGCGGGTGGCCCGTCAAGGGGGCGTGCTGGCGGCGGTGGACACCTTCTGGTTCCCGCTGGAGATCGCCCTCGGCACCGACCTGGACAAGCCCGAACCGCTGCCACGCGGTATCCGCCATCACCTCCAGGCGGTCAAACACCTGCGCTTCGACCACGTCACCGAGCGACTGACCGCGCGCAAGCCGACCAAGGAAGAGACCGACTTGTTCGGCTCGTCCAACCCGGTGCTCGGCGTGCTGGCCACGGTGCATGATCCCGCTGGGACCGTCCTCATGGTGATGAGCGTTGCCCTGCCCGGTGACCTGCACGAACTTGAGGACGTGTACCAGGTTAGCTAGGTCTTACCCTCCCGCCACACAGAACCACTTGTGCGGACGAGTGGCGAGGCTTACTCTCAACTTAAGCGGACAAGTGGACGAGCGGATGACGGCCCGTCCCGTTGAGAGGAATCACATGGCTGTGCAAGGTCCCATCCCGATCACCTTCGAGCAGGTCTTCCCCCACGGCTGCTACCTCGTGGGGCAGGCCGAACAGGTCAAGGACTTCGACGCCTCGACCAACGGCAGGACCGTCTACGCCAAGGACAAGACGACCGGTGAACCGGTCTGGCAGGTCCCGGTCATGGACGGCGACCCGACCGTCAAGGCCGCGCAGAAGACGGTCGCCGTCAAGATCCTGTCCTCGACCGAACCTGTCGCCCCGCCCGCGACTCCGGGACTGCCGATCATTCCGGTGGAGTTCGTCGGCATGACCGTCACCCCGTACGTGAACGCCTCCGGACGACTGGCGTACTCCATCCGCTCGACCGGGATGCGTCCCCCGCGCGGCAGGCAGCCGCAGCCGGCCGGTAAGGAGACGACGACATGAGCGACCGGCCCTACACCTACATCACGCTGACGATGCCCGCCGACGAGACTCCACGCGTGGGCGTCTCCTTCCACACCTCGGCGCTGTGGGTCCGCTCCGGTGTCCTGCCGAGCGAGCGGCCGTACCTGGAGTTCGTCACCACCGAGGCCAACGTGTCGATCTCCTCGACGGGCCTGGGACCGGTCACCGAGGCCGACCTGGCCACCGCGCACGAGATCTTCAACGCCGCCGCTCACTACCTCACCGAGTGCGAACGCCTGCACGCCGGGATCACCGACAAGGCGGCCTAACAGGCAAGGCGGGGCCGCCAGAAGCGCCAACTTCCGGCGGCCCCTTGGGTTCTCCCCTGACTCCACATCACGAGAGGTTCCAAGCTTATGTTCAAGCGGCTGCCTGGTGATGAGGCCCGAAACCTGGTCACCACCACGCCCGACACGGCCGTCGTCTTCCGCCCGGCCGTCGTCACCACCCCTGCCATCCTCACTCTGATCATCTTCGCCTGGCGCTTGTTCGTCGGGCTCGTCCGGCTCGTGTGGCGGCATCCGGTCGCCATGCTCGCCGTCCTCACTCCTGGCGTTCTGACTGTTCTGTACGGCTGGCGCGTCGGCCTGCTGTCGACCGTCCCCGTACCGGTCGCCCTGGCCACCTGGGCACTCGCCCACCGCGCGAGCTTCGTCCGCTGGGTCGGCTGGCGGATGCTGGCCTGGTGGCGGCTGATCTGGGTGTACCGGCGTCACTGGCAACCCGTCATGATCGTCTCTGGTCTCGGCAGGCACCTGCGGGGCCGCGACTACCTGCCCCACCTGGGCAAGGTCACCTGCACCCCGTGGGCCGACCTGGTCACCGTCTGCATGCTCAAGGGACAGCCGGTCAAGGACTGGGCCGATCGCCTCGACCACCTCGCGCAAGGCTTCGGCGCGGCCTCCTGCCGGGTCGCGCTCACCAAGGCCAGTCGCCTCACGCTCACCTTCCCGCGCACCGATCCGCTGGCCGTCCCCCTGCCTGCGCTGGCAGTACCGGAGACCCCGACCGTGGGACCGGTCGAGATCGGCAAGCAGGAGGACGGGCGGCCGTGGCGGCTCAAGATTCACGGCACACACGTACTCGTCGCGGGAGCTACAGGAGCGGGCAAGGGCTCGATCCTCTGGTCGACAATCCGCGGGCTCCTCCCGGCCGTGCGGGCGGGCCTGGTCGAGATCTGGGCCCTCGACCCCAAGCTGATGGAACTGTCCTACGGGCGTGCCCTGTTCGGCGACCGGTACGCGGCCACACCCGAAGAGTGCGCCGATCTGCTGGAGCAGGCGGTCACGGTCATGCAAGCCCGTGCCGCCCGCTTCGCCGGCGACCAGCGCTCCCACACACCGACCATCGATGACCCGTTCGTCCTGGTCGTCGTCGACGAAGTGGCGTTCCTAACCGCCTACCAGGCCGACCGGGACCTGAAACGGCGCATCTGCGCAGCACTGGCCACCCTCACCACCCAAGGGCGGGCGGTCGGTGTCGGCGTCATGGCCGCCTTGCAGGACCCGCGCAAAGAGGTCATGAACATCCGCAACCTGTTCCCCGACAAGATCGCGCTCCGGCTCGATGAGTCAGAGCAGGTGGACATGGTCCTCGGCGACGGCGCACGGGATCGCGGCGCGCTCGCCGACCACATCTCACCCGTCCCCGAGCTCGGCGCGGGCGTGGCCTACATGCGGCTGGAAACCAGCCCCGACCCGATCCGCGTCCGCGCGGCCTACGTCTCCGACACCGACATCCGCGCCATGGCCGACACCTTCGGGAGAGCGGCATGAGGGTCTGCTTCCACGGCACCGCCGAAGAGATCGAACTGATCGCGGGACGCTCGGTCCTGGTCATGCTCACCGTCCGAGACCTGCCGCGCGTGCGCGCCTTCGAGGTCTTCGGCGTCCACATCTCCCGCCACCCCTACCAGGGCCTCTACCGGCTGTGCGCCGAGTTGGCCGAGACCGAGAGGAACGACCATGCGTGACCTCGCCTGCCGCCTCGACGGCCTGTGCTGCTCGGCCTGCCTCACCGAGGACTCGCTGTGGATGGACCTGGCGGCGGGCCTGGTCGAGTGCCGCACCTGCGGCCAAGGCGCGCTCATCGTCACCGACCACGAGCAGGAGGGCCAGTGACCTACGACCGGACCCTGCCCCGCTCCGAACGCCAGCGCATGCCCCACGCCCTGGACGTCGCCGTAGAGGTCGCCAAGCAGTACGGCGTGTGCATCCGCCCCGTGCCCCTGAAGCGGCTCGACACCAGCACCGGCACCTGGGAGATCCTCGACGTACCGTGCGGGGCCACACTGGAAGCCAAGTGCCCGCCGTGCGCCAAGCGCAACCGGCAACTCCGCATGGCCCAATGTCGGGAAGGCTGGCACCTGGAAGCCGAACCGATCATCACCCCGGACGAGCCCGACGACGCCCAACGCTGGCTGATCGAGTTCCGCGCCGACATCCAAGCCCAGCGCGACGCGGCCGAACAAGCGGGCGAGGACACCAGCGACCTGGACGACGTCATCACCGGCATCGATCAGGACATCAACGACAACGGCATGCGAGGCAACGTCCTCGGCCGCACCACACCCAAGCGCAACCGCTCGACCAGACGACGCCAAGACGCCCCGGACCTGCCCAAACGCAAGATGACCAACACCACCCTCGGCCGGACCTTCACCGGCACGGACGGCAAGACCTACCGGCCGTCGCTGTTCGTCACGCTCACCCTGCCCTCCTACGGCAAGGTCCGAAACGGCGTGCCGGTCGACCCCGACGCCTACGACTATCGGCGGGCCGCTCGCGACGCCCTGCACTTCCCCAAGCTGGTCGACCGCTTCGTGCAGAACCTTCGCCGCGTCGCCGGATATGACGTGCAGTACTTCGCGGCCGTCGAACCACAGAAGCGCCTCGCCCCACACCTGCACATGGCCATCCGGGGCACCCTCCCGCGAGCAGAGATCAAGCAGATCGCCGCAGCCACCTACCACCAAGTGTGGTGGCCTGCCGCCGATCGCATCGCCTTCGACGGCGAGCACCTGCCCATCTGGCAGGACGGGGCCGGCTACTGCGACCCGGCCACCGGGGAAGTGCTGCCCACCTGGGACGAGGCCCTCGACCAGCTCGACACCGACGAGACCGCTGAACCGCTGCACGTGATCCGCTTCGGCGTCCAGGTCGATGTGCAAGGCGTCCTCGCCGGAACCCCCGATGCCGACCAGTGCATCCGCTACCTGTCCAAGTACCTCACCAAGTCCATCAGCGACACCCTCACCCCGGACGACCAGGCCCAGCGGGAACACGCCGGACGGATGGCCGACGCGCTGCGCTTCGAACCCTGCTCGCCCGGCTGCCCGAACTGGCTGCGCTACGGCGTCCAGCCCAAAGCCGCCAAGCCGGGCATGACCCCCGGCCGCTGCCACGGCAAAGCACACAAACCCGACCACCTCGGCTACGCCGGTCGCCGCGTCCTCGTCTCCCACAAGTGGTCGAACAAGACCCTCGCCGAACACAAGCAGGACCGCCGCACCTGGGTCCTGGAAGCTCTCGGCCAGAGCGACCAGCCCACCGACCCGCACCGCTACATCTGGAGACCCGTCCCGGCCGGAGACGCCAACCTCGCGCCGCTGGCCGTACGCCTCCTGCGCTCGGTCCACGAGCGGCAACGCTGGCGCGCACACCTGGACCGACTCCAAGCCCAAGCAGACGGCCAAGATCTTTCGGCAATTCGAGAGGAGGCAGCGTAATGAACAGACTGTTCTACCGCCCCAAGGACGCGGCCACGGCTCTCGGCATGAGCCGTACGGCTGTCTTTCGCTTGATCAAGTCCGGCGAACTACGGTCGATCAAGCACGAGGGCTACCGGCTGATCCCTGCTGCGGCGCTGCTCGACTACGCCCGCGCTCTTGAGGATCGCGCTCAATCGGAGGTGGCGTGATGGCCACTCGGAAGCCCAACGGCCGCTCGTCCATCTATCTCGGCAAGGACGGGATTTGGCACGGCTGGGTGACGATCGGGATCAAGCCGGACGGTTCACCGGACCGACGCCACCGCAAGGGCAAGACCGAAGCGGAGGTCACGCGGAAGGTCCGAGAGCTTGAAGGTCAACGAGGGGCCGGCCACGTCAGCAAGCCGGGGCGTCCGCCCACCGTGGGGGAATGGATGGCGGAGTTCCTCGACGTGATCTGCGAGCGTCTCGTCCGCTCGGAGAAGATGGCGCCTCGGACACTGACCGACTATCGCTCCAAGTCGCGCAACTGGATCGTGCCGCTCCTCGGCAAGCACCGCCTCGACCGGCTCACGCCTGAGCACCTGGACACGGCGTACACGCGGATGCTGGACGAGGGCCTGTCGACAGGCTCCGTCCTCAAGGTGCATCGCATCCTGTCGCGCTCGCTCACCATCGCGGTACGGCGAGGCCGGATCACACGCAATGTCGCCACGCTCATCGATGCCCCCTCGGCCTCGACCGTAGAGATAGAGCCACTCACCAAGGACGAGGCTCGGCGCATCCTGGATGTGGCAAGAAGCCGCAGGAACGGTGCCCGCTGGTGCGTGGCCCTGGCGCTCGGCATCCGCCAGGGCGAGGCTCTCGGTCTGCGCTGGTCGTACATCGATCTGACGACCGGCGAGATTCGGGCATGGTTCCAGATCCAGCGGGCGGAGTGGCAGCACGGCTGCGACGATCCACACGCCTGTGGAGAGAAGTGGCACCGGAAAGCCTGTAAGAAGAACTGCAAAGATCATCGGCACCTGCGGACCTGCACGGCGAACTGCAAGAAGCGCGCCCACACCTGCTACAGACGTCCCTGCCTGAAGGACTGCACCAGCCATGCGGACAAGTGCCCCAAGCGGTCCGGTGGCGGCCTCGTCTTCCGGCAACGCAAGGGCAAGAGCAAGCTCACCCTCCAGTGTCCGCCCGCGCTCCTGGCTCTCCTCGCGGCCCACAAGAAGGTGCAGGCGGCGGAGCGCCTGAAGGCGGGGGATCGGTGGACCGACCATGACTTGGTCTTCACGACGCAGCACGGCGGGCCGATCGAGCGTACAGAGGACTGGAAGCAGTGGAAGTCCATCCTCAAGCAGGCCGGCGTACGAGACGCCAGAGTGCACGACGCACGGCACACCGCCGCGACCCTGTTGATAGAGCAGGGCGTCCACATCCGCGTGGTTCAGGAGGTCCTCGGCCACACGCGGGTGACCACGACGGAGCGCTACACCCACGTGGCGACTCTCCAGATGAGGGACGCCAGCGACCGCATGGACGCGGCCCTGTGGGGCTCGGCCTGAGGGGCAACTGCAACCCGAACTGCAACCTTGACGTCTCAGGAACGACAAAGGCCCTCGACCCGACGAACGGGCGAGGGCCTTTCACCTGCGGAGGATCGGGGATTTGAACCCCGGATGGTGTTGCCACCAAACCGCATTAGCAGTGCGGCGCCATAGACCTGACTAGGCGAATCCTCCTGGAAGCCATCGCGGCTCAGCACAGCGTACCGGCCTTCCGGCGAGGCGGCAAAGCGATTCCTCGCCCGGCTTCGCCAAGAGTTATCAACAGGCTGTGGGTAACTGTCTGTGGATGAAGCCCGTCCACAGCGTGGACGGGCTTTGGGGCTGTGGACAACCGTAACGCAGGCTCGGGTCAGGCAGGGTTGGCTTCGCCCTCGATCTCGATCTTGACCCTCTTGCCCACGAGCACCCCACCCGTCTCCAGGGTCTGGTTCCAGGTCAGGCCGAAGTCCTCGCGGTCGATCTCCGTGGTGATCGAGAAGCCCCAGACGGCCTGGCCCCACGGGTTCGTGCCGACTCCGCCGTACTCGACCTTGAGTTCGACCTCCTTGGTGACGTCGCGGATGGTCAGGTCGCCGGCGACGGTGAACTCGTCGTCCTTGTGCCCGACCACGCGGGTGGTCCTGAAGGTGATTTCCGGGTACTTCTCGACGGAGAGGAAGTCGTCGCCGCGAAGGTGGCCGTCGCGGTCGGCGACGCCCGTGGAGATGCTCTCGGTCTTGATGGTGAGCTCTGCGGACGACTCCAGCGGGTTGTCGGCGATCGTGACCGAGCCGCTGAAGGAGTCGAACGTGCCGCGGACCTTGCTGACCATCATGTGCTTGACCACGAACCCGACGTTGGTGTGGGCGGCGTCAAGGGTGTAGGTGCCGGCGGCGGGGATGGTCAGGGACTCCCAGGTGCGAGTGGTCATCGAAGGGTCTCCTTGGAAGGGGTTCGGTGCAGTTGCCTGCGACAACAAATATCTACACGAGGAATATTCCAACCGTCAACTACCGTCGGGTAGGCTGTGAGTGTGCTGAATTTCGACGACTCCCGGTTGACGGCCATCGGACTGCTGAGCGAGGTGCACGCCGGACTGATGGCCCGGTTCCAGCCCGTGATGACCGCCGCGGGGTTGTCCGAGATCGACTTCGAGACCCTCATCCGGCTGGCTCGTTCGCCCCGGCAGCGGCTGCGGATGAGCGACCTCGCCGCCCAGACCGGGCTGTCCACCAGCGGCGTGACCCGGGTCGTCGACCGGCTCGAACGCGAAGAGCTGGTGCGCCGCGAGGCGTGCCCCACCGACCGCAGGGCCTCCTACGCGGTGCTGACCGACGCCGGGCGCGAGCGGCTGGAGGTCGTGGTGCCGCAGCACCTCCAGGACATCGACGACTGCCTCACCGGGCTCCTGAGCACGTCCGAGCTGGAGGCGTTCCTCGGCAGCCTGCGCAAGATCAGAGACGTCGTACGCCCGTGCGCCACCGCAGGCGCACAGGAGGCCGAGGCGCGGGTCTCATCGTGACGGCAGCAGCGCGCTGCGCAGTTTGGCCATCGCCCGCGACACCGTGCTCTTGACCGTGCCGACGCTGATGCCCAGCGTCCTGGCGATCTCCGGCTCGGTCATGTCCTCGTAGTAGCGCAGCACGATCGCCGCCCGCATCCGCTCGGGCAGTTCCTCCAGCGCCTGTTCGAGCTGCTCGTGAACCTCGCCGCCGCCGACCGCCTCGTGCGTGGGGGTCTCGGGCAGGTCGGCCGAGGGATACTCCTCCAGTTTGCGGCGCCGCCACTGCGAGATGTTGATGTTCACCATGGCCCGTCGTACGTAACCGTCGAGCGCCCCTCTGTCCTCGATCCTGTCCCAGGCGAGGTACGTCTTGGTGAGCGCGTTCTGCAGCAGGTCCTCGGCGTCCAGCGGATGCCCGGTGAGCTGGTTGGCGGCACGCAGCAGGGCCGGCCCGCGGGCCAGCACGTACTCGCGGAACTCGTCTTCCCAGCTGGTGGTCTGCATCGTGGCCAGAATCGCAGCCCGATGCCCCATTGGGCCTGAACCGGAATTCAGGTTTCGGCCCGCCCACGACAAAGGTCCGTCAAGGTCGGTGGCGGTTTGTACGCCGCCGGGTGTCTAGTCACTTCCCCGGGGTTGCGTATTTTGCTCTTGTCTGCCCCGGTACGGTGTATGCCACCCCCAAGTCGTGTGAATCTAGTACCCGACGAGGGAGGGGCGATGGGGTATCCGAGCGTTGAGCGCCGCCGGGTGCTCGCCGCCGCCGTACTGGGCCGCGCGCCGGATCCCGCTCCGGACGACGCGGACCCTTTACGCGCCGTCGCCGGCGAGATCCTGGACGTCAGTCCGCACCTGATCATCATCGAGACCCCCGACGGCGCCGAGGAACGGCTCGTGATCGCGCCGTGGGCCACCGCGTGGCACGGAAAGGACGCGGCGCCGACCGACCTTCCCGTGGGTTCCATGGTCCTGATGCGCGCCCTGCGCGAAGGGCGCGTGGTCGAGCGGATCTGGGCCGACGCCACGCGCATCACGGGAACGATCCTGTCCGTCCAGGGACGCAGGGACCTGACGGTCGAGCTCGACTGCGGGCCGCACCGCGGCCACCGCACGATCACGATCCCCTACCGTGCCTCAGGACGCCTGCAGGTACGGCATCCCAAGTTCGAGCCCGGTTACCTGTTCGACGCCATCGGCGTCAGGCAGGACGGCGGGAGCCTGGCGCTGCTGCCCGCCACCTCCCAGCCCCCCTACCTCGCACGGGCCGTGCCCGCCCCGCCGCACGTGCACGCGGGCATGCCGGCCGGCATCGCGGGCACCGCCACCTGGTCCGACACGTTCGACCAGGAGGAGCGGGGCGCTGCCTACCCGATGCTGGAGCGCACCGACACGGGCTGCGCGCAGGCGGGGGTGTCGTGTGCCGGCCTGCCGTACCTGTCGGTCGGGTCGCTGCTCCGGGTCACGAACGTGTGCTCCACCCGCTCCGCCGACGTTCCGGTGGTGGCGTGCGGATGTGTGGCCGGGCGGTTCTGCGACCGGTGCGTCGAGTGCGACACCTCGCCGCGCGGGCGGATCGTGGAGTTGTCGCCGTTCTCCTACGTGGAACTGGGCGGCGACCTGGTCAACGGGTGCTTCAATGCTCAGATCGGATTGGGGTGAGGCACGTGTGGGAATCGCAGCTCCCGCTGCTGGTCGTGCTGCTCGTTCTGGGGACCATGGCCAAGGTGGTCACGGTCCGCCTGAAGAGTGAGCCGGGCGAGCTGGCCAGGCTCGGGCCGGCGGTCCTGGTGCCGGGGCGCCTGCGGGCCCCCGCGCTGCTGGTGTGCGCGGCCGTCGAGCTGGTGCTGGCCGCGGGTCTCCTGGCGACCAGCCATACGATCTTCAGGTGGGCCACTGTCGCCTTCTTCGCGATGTCGACGTACGTGCTGCTGGAGCTGCGCAGGCGGCGGCCGGACGCGGGGTGCGGTTGCTTCGGCGAGGTGAGCTCGGCGCCGGTCGGCTGGCGTTCGATCGGCCGGACCGCGGCGTTGACCGGGATGGCCGGGATGTCGGTGCTGGCGCCGGCGCCGGGGTGGGTGGCCGTGCTGAACCCGTCGTGGCTCACGGTCGCGGGGGCGGCCCTGGTGCTCGTGTTGTCGCCGGAGATCGACGAGCTGATCGCCCGCGCCCGTTTCCGTACCCCGTGCGAGCAGCAGCGCGGCCCGTCGGAGTCGGCGTCGCTCGCCCGGCTCAGGTCGAGTGGCGCCTGGCGCGACCACCGGGCCGGGCTGACGTCGCCGGAGCCGTACGACAGCTGGCGCGAGCTGTGCTGGCGCTTCTTCGCCTTCCAGAACCACGACAACGACGACGTCGTCTTCGCCGTCCAGCTGAGCGGCCGGCGCCCGGCGGTGCGGACGGCCGTGGTCGGCTCGGAGGGCAGCGAGTCTCTGACGAAATATACGCCGGTATCGGCCTGACGCTAGAGAGCGTTAGACGTCGCTCGACAGGCAGGCCGATATAACTCTATTGGGCTGTCTAGCTTCCCCACTAGACAGCCCAATAGAGGTCTAGGGGCGTCGCTCAGACCGGTTGAGCGCGCAGGAACCTACCGAAGTGCGGCACCGTGAACGCGATCAGGCCGCGCTCGGCGCTGTAGATGAGCCCTTTCTTGATGAGGCTGTCGCGGGCGGGAGAGAGGCTGGACGGCTTGCGCCCGAGGGCGTCGGCCACCTCGGCGGTCGCGACCGGCTCGTCGCCGATCTGCGCCATGGCGTGCATGTAGTCGCGCTCGGCCGGGGTGGCCCGCTCGTAGCGGCTACCGAAGAACCCGACGGCGAGCTCCTCCTCGGCCTCCGGCGCGGAGACCTTGACGTCGTCGATCGTGATCGGGCTGCGCGGCGCGAGATCCCACGCGACCTTGCCGTAGGCCTGGACGAAATAGGGATAGCCGTCGGCGGCTTCGTAGAGCGCGTCGAGCGCCTCCTGGGTGAACTCCACCTCTTCCTCACGCGCCGGCAGGATCAGCGCCATGTCGGCGGCGTCGCGGTCGAGCTTGTCGATGCGCGCGTAGCGGAAGAGCCGCTCGGAATAGCTCTTGCTGGCCGACAACACGCTCGGCAGGTGCGGCAGCCCGGCACCGACCACGATCAGCGGCCCGCCCGTCTGCGACAGCTCGTGGCAGGCGGCGCAGAGCGCGGAGACGTCGGCGGGCTGCACGTCCTGCATCTCGTCGATGAACAGGGCGATGCCCACCGCGAGGTCGGTGGCCACGCCGGCGGCGTCGACGAACAGCTCGGTGAGGTCGATCTCCAGGTCGCCGGAGTCGGCGCGTCCGCGGCTGGCGGGCACCTCGATGCCGGGCGACCAGTGGGAGGTGCCCTTGGCCGCGGCCGGGTCGCGCATGGCGAACGCCTTCAGCACCCCGAGGAACTCCTCGATGCGCTCGGGCGCGCGGTGCCGCGGGGCCAGCTCGCGGATCGCCATGTGCAGGGCGGCCGCGACCGGCCGCCTGATCGACTGGTCGGGCCGGGCCTCGATCTTGCCCGTGCCCCACAACCGCTGCATGGCCATGGACTTGAACGTGTTGAGCAGGACGGTCTTGCCGACCCCCCGCAGGCCGGTGACGACCATGCTGCGCTCGGGCCGCCCACGGGCCACTCGCTCCAGCACGACCTCGAACTGCTGCAGCTCTCGATCGCGCCCGGCGAGCTCCGGCGGACGCTGCCCGGCGCCGGGAGCATAGGGGTTGCGCACAGGATCCACGCTCTCGGACTCTATTGCCGGATATAGCGGCCGTCTTAGATTTGGGAAGAAAGTGCTACGGCGTGTCCGGACAGGGGCCGGCGCGAGCACCGTCATCGGACACACCCCCTCACCAGGCCGAACCCTTGTTCGATTGCGGTACCCAAGACTGTAGCGCGGACTCGAACATCTATGCGATGGTTTCGAGTAAAGATCTTCGCAACACCTCGGAACCCGCTGCGGCGACGGACATGTACGCCGGGCACGACCGCGCCACGACGCAGGTGGTGCACTTGGCAGCCGTGCCGCCCGCGCAATAGCGTTCGGGACCATGCGGACCTTCGCGAATGTTCAGGAGCTCAAGGCGGCCGTCGGCGAGAAGTTCGGCCCCACCGAGTGGCAGACGGTGACCCAGGACCAGGTCAACCTCTTCGCCGACGCCACCCATGACCACCAGTGGATCCACGTGGACGTCGAGCGCGCCAAGGAGGGCCCGTTCGGCGGCACGATCGCCCACGGCTACCTGACCCTGTCGCTGCTGCCGTCGTTCATGTTCGAGCTGGTCAAGGTCGAAGGCATCGCCATGGGCGTCAACTACGGCCTCAACAAGGTCCGCTTCCCCCGGCCCGTCCCCGTCGGCGCGCGCGTCAGGGCCGCCGGCGAGCTCTCCGACGTCAAGGGCACGCCCGCGGGCTATCTGTCCAACCTGAAGATGACCATCGAGATCGAGGGCGAGCGGCGCCCCGCCTGCGTCGCCGAGACCCTCATCCTGTACGTGCCCGTCGAATAGTCCTCGCGGCGGCCGGGAGTCAGAGAATGATCGCGGCGAGCGCCGCCAGGCCGATGAGGGCGAGGTAGGCCAGCACGAGCCGGGTGTCCCTGAGCAGGCACTTGCTCCGGGTCAGCCCGGCTCGCCGCGCCCTCCAATAGCCGGCGAACCCCAACACCGCGAACCCGAGCACCGCCCACGGCCCGAGCAGCCAGGCCAGCAGCGCCACCGTCGCGTACACGCACAACCGCAGCGGATCGTACGGCTCCTTGTTCACGACACCACCTCGAACGGGGCCCGGGGCCGCGCGGCCACCGCGGACAACCGCTGCCGCGACAACTGCGGCCAGGCCTGCACGGCGCAGAACGGCGCGCACTGGTCCTGCTCGGCCCGCGTTCCCACGTGCACGCAGCACTGCGTGAGCCGTTCCTCGATCATGGTCGAGATGTCCATGAACGGTTTGACGGTGATGCGTACGATCCGCTCCCCCATCATCCTGCGCAACTTCCTGCGCCGGCCGGGCAGGGCCGACGACGCCAGCGCGAGGAGAGTGGAGACGCCGAGGTCGCAGTTCTCGCAGATGTTGCGCCACAGGTCGCCGATCTGCGGGTGCGAGAGCGACGACTGCTCCGACAGCAGCCCGAGCAGGGACTCCTGTACGGCCAGCCGCAACTCGCGCGGGATCTCGGTGTCGGCGATGCGGTTGGAGACCAGGCCCAGGTTCGCCTTGAGCCGGTCGTGCCCGATCAACGCCGTCAGCGAACGCCACTCATGGGCGTCGTCGCGGATGAGGTAGCCGACCGAGCAGCAGTGCGGGTGGGAGCAGGGCAGCGCCGTCAGGTCGCGCCAGGTGACCAGGCCGCCGGTCTGCGGGCCCAGGCGGCTGAGCACGCCGGTGTGGGTGAGGCGGTCCTCCGGGTCGATGGCGCCCGACCTGCCGGAGCCGAACTGGGGCTGGAGCGACACACCCCCGACGTACGGGGTGTCGAGGGCGAGGCGTACGACGTCGCCGATCTCGCCGTCGTTGACGCCGAGCGCGGCGGTCATCACCAGGGTGGTGAAGATCTCGCGTTCGGACAGGCGCTGCACGGCCTGCGCCTTGATGCGGGTCAGGTCGCCGCCCCTGTGGTGTTTCGAGGCCTCGGCCGAACCGTCGTACTGGAGGTAGACCTCGACGCGCTCCCTGTGCTCGGTCAGCAGGTCGAGCAGGGCGTCGTCCCTGGCGATGAGCACGCCGTTCGTGTTGATCAGGATGCGGGTGACCGGGCGGTCCTGGAGCTCGGCGAGGAGGGTGGCGAGTTCGGGGTGGAGGGTCGGCTCGCCGCCGCTCAGCATGAGGACGTCGAGTTTGCCGTTCTCGCGGTGGAGGCGCTGGTCGACGTTCGCGAGGATGTCGGGCACGGGGACGACGCCCGTCAGGTCGGGCGAGCTGTCAGCGAAACAGGTGGGGCAGCGCAGGTTGCAGGCTTCCGCGATGTCCTGGAGGAGGATGCAGGTGTGCTGGGTCTGCATCTCGGGGAGGCCGTGGAGGTACGCCTCGGGGATCTGGCGGAAGTTCCCCGCCACGTCCGGCATGTGCTGCTTGGTGGGGGCAGTCCATTCTTCGAGGTACGCCAGGATTTTCGGGTCTTCGTCATACAAAGTCCGGATATATCCGTGTTCGCGACATCCGCGTTCCAACCAGACCTTGCCGTCACGCTCGGCCAGGTAGCCGCTCAGCCGCTCCACCCGATCGAGGTCACGGCCATGACAGCTCGGGCAGAACGCGTTGACGTACCGGAGAATGCGGTCGCCCCGCAGCCCCATCCCTGTGCTCAAGACATGACCTTCCGGTTGAAGAAGAGGGAGACGTAGTAGCCGCGCCGCCAGCCGTACCCCAGCCTGAGGGCGAGCAGCAGCATGCCCGGGATCAGGAACCACTGCGGCCTGGTCAGATCCAGCCAGACCGTCTCGTTGGCCCGGGTGAACTCGACGAGGAAACGGAAGACGGCGTACGCGGCGACATAGAGGGTGAACAACTCCCCCGGCTGGGTGAGCCGTTTGCGGGCCCAGAGCAGCGCGGCGAACACGGCGAGCTGGAAGACGATCTCGTAGACGAACGACGGGTGCATCGCCTGGCCGGTAAGACAACCCGGGCACTCAGGGGTGGCCGGCGGAGCGTGCACGCCCCACGGCAGGTCGGTAGGTCTGCCCGGCGCCTCCGTCAGATGGCAGCCGATCCGGCCCACCGCCATCCCCAGCGCCACCGCCGGGGCGAACAGGTCACCGGTGCGCTCCCTGTAGCCGATGAGCCTCTTGGCCACCAGGACGCCCACGTACGCGCCCGTCAGGCCGCCGAGGATGCTGCGGGAGCCGTACAGCCAGAGGTCCTCCGCGTCGAGCGTCTCCAGCCAGCCCGCCAGGCGCATCCCGACGGCCCCGCCCACCAGCGCCCCGGCGACCGCGATCAACGACTGCTCGTTGAGCGCGCCACGCCTCCTCGCCTCCCGCACGAAGACCAC
Source organism: Nonomuraea sp. K271 (assembly GCF_009908215.1). Taxonomy (NCBI): domain Bacteria; kingdom Bacillati; phylum Actinomycetota; class Actinomycetes; order Streptosporangiales; family Streptosporangiaceae; genus Nonomuraea; species Nonomuraea sp. K271. The sequence goes on from NZ_JAAAHR010000046.1 coordinate 51,469, forward strand.
GGATGCCACCAGGACGCCCAGGCCGACGAAGATCTCGTGGAGGGGCATGCTTCAGCCGTACACGCTGGGGTTGAGCCCGGTGCACATGCCCGCCGTCAAGATCGACCAGAGCGCCCACCCGATCATCAGCCCGAGACCGGTGCCTCTCGCCCAGACCTTGCCGCGCACCAGGCACAATCCGATGCCCGCCCCCAGGCCGACGAGCGCCAGGACGACCGCGCCGGCGATCACTATGGGGGTGGAGTTGGCCTCGGACTCGACGGCGGCGAGGAAGACGGCGAACCCGACGACCACGTTGATGACGCTGTAGCCCACCAGGCCGACGAACGCGAACGCGACCAGCACGCCGGCGGAGCCGCCTTGCGAGGGAGGCGGCGGCGGTCCGTACGGCGGGTGCTGGTAGGGCGGCTGGCCTGGGTACGGGCCCTCGCGGGGTGGGCCGTACGGCGACGGCCCCTGAGACGGAGCCCTGTGGGGCGGCGGCTGCTGCGGCGCCGGCTCATGTGGGGAAGGTCCCTGTGGTGGCGCCCATCCCTGCTCCGGCCCCTCGTCACCCGGCGTGCTCACTGACGCTCACCCCCTAGTCGGGATCAGACTAGGAGCAAACGGTTGACTTTGGCCAACAAGCCCCTGGCCACCCCCACCCTTCACCCCCCTTCCGAGTAATAGATCGCCGCCTGCACACGGCTCTTCAGGCCCAGTTTGTTCAGCAAGCGGCTGACGTGCGTCTTCGTCGTGGCCTCCGCCATGTCGAGCTCGCGGGCGATCTCGGCGTTGGACATGCCCCTCCCGATGCAGGCCAGCACCTCTCGCTCCCGTGGCGTCAGGCTCTCCGGCCCGGGACGCGGCTCCCTGCGCGGCGCCTGCTCCGCGAACGCGGTGATCAACCTGCGCGTGACCCCGGGCGAGATGAGCCCGTCGCCCCGCGCCACCACTCGCACCGCATCGACCAGCGCATCGGCGTCAGCGTTCTTCAGCAAGAAGCCGGCGGCCCCGGCCCGCAGCGCCCCGAACACATATTCGTCCACATCGAACGTCGTCAGGATCAGCACATCACACACCCCCGACAGTTCTCTGGCGGCGGAGATGCCGTCGAGCCGGGGCATGCGCACGTCCATCAACACCACATCCGGCCGCGCCTGCCTGGCCATCGCCACGGCCTGCTCGCCGTCGGCCGCCTCACCGACCACCTCGATGTCGTCCGCACCGTCGAGAATCAGCACGATCCCGGCCCTGACCGCCGCGTGATCGTCGGCCACCAGCACCCTGATGGTCACCCGTCCACCTCCACCACGTCACCGCTTCTCACGACTTGTCACCGAGAACCACGGGCAGCACCGCGGCGACCCGCCATCCGTCCCCGCGAGGACCCGCCTCGAAGGAGCCCTCGACCAGGGACACCCGCTCCCGCATCCCGATCAGCCCCGCCCCGGCGCCCGGCAGCCGCGCGTCGCTCCCCTGGAGGGGGTTGGCCACCGTCAACGTCACCTGCTCAGGGTGGTAGGACACGACGACCTCCACCGGGGAGTCGCCGTGCTTGAGCGCGTTGGTCAGCGCCTCCTGCAGGATGCGGTAGCCCGCCAGATCGACCGCCGCGGGCACCTCGCGCGGCTCGCCCTCCACCCGGAACTCCACCTCCATGCCCGCCCGCTCGGCCCTGTCGACCAGGCTTTCCGCATCGGCCAGCCGTGGCCGGGTCACCTCGTCCGCATCGTCGCCCTCATGCCGCAGCAGCCCGATCATGGACCGCATCTCGGCCATGCCTTTCAGGCTGTTCTCGCGTACGGACTCCATGATCTTCCGCACCGTCGCCCGGTCGAGGTCCTTGCGCGAGAGCGCGGCCGTGGACTGGATGGCGATGGCGCTGAAGTGGTTGGCGATCATGTCGTGCAGCTCGCGGGCCATCCGGGTGCGCTCGGCCGCCACCGCCGCCTGCCGGTCGAGCTCGGCGAGATGCGCCACCTGCTCGGCCCGCTCCCGTTCGGCCGCCGCCCGGTCCCGCTGCTCCCGCACCACCATCGCCGTGGTGACCGGAGTGACCAGCACGAGCCCGGCCTGGATGCCCATGACGGCCGGCAGCAGCCAGTCACCCTCCACGAACCCCGTCACCGCCCCCACGGCGACCGCCAGCACAGCGCAGACCCCCAGCAGCCACCGGGCCAGCCTGGCCGGCCCATAGAGCGCGGCGGCGTAAAGGTTGTCGGTGAAGATCAGAACCGTGCCCAGCGACGGCCCCACCG
>NZ_JAAAHR010000047.1:0-52584 GCF_009908215.1 Nonomuraea sp. K271
CTCCCGCACCTCCCCCACCGGCAGCCGAGGATTGGTCACCCGGCCGGCCAGCGACGACACCGCGTACGTCCCCCCGCCGGCCAACTCGGCGGCCAGGGCACGCGCCTCGGCGGTGCCGCCCAGGATCAGGACCCGGCGCACGGCCGTGCCCGTTCCGCGCTGTAGAGGTGGCTGTCGGGGAACTGCGTCGCCGAGAGCACCCGCCCGACGACGATCACCGCCGTGCGCCGGATGCCGGCCTCGTGGACCTGACCGGCGATGTCTGCCAATGTCCCGCGCAGGATCACCTCATCAGCCCTGCTGGCCCGCGCGACCACCGCGACCGGGCAGTCGGGGCCGTAGGAGGGCAGCAGTCCGGCCACCACCGCGTCGATCCGCTGAACGGCCAGGTGCAGCACCATCGTCGCGCCACTGGCGGCGAGCGTCGTCAAGTCCTCACCCTCGGGCATCGGCGTGGCCCGTGCCGAGGTGCGGGTCAGGATGATCGTCTGGCCGACCCCGGGCACAGTCAGCTCGCGGCCGAGCGAGGCCGCCGCCGCCGCGAACGCCGGCACTCCGGGCACCACCTCGTACGGCACCCCGAGCGTGTCCAGCCGACGCATCTGCTCGGCCACCGCGCTGAACACCGACGGGTCGCCCGAGTGCAGCCGGGCCACGTCCAGGCCCTGATCGTGGGCGTCGGCCAGCTCCGCGACGATCTCGTCCAGCGTCAGGCTCGCCGTGTCCACCAGCCTCGCATCCGCCGGGCAGGAGGCGAGGAGCTCACGCGGCACCAGCGAGCCCGCGTACAGGCACACCGGCGAGGACTCCAGCCGCCGCAGCCCGCGCAGCGTGATCAGATCGGCGGCGCCTGGGCCCGCTCCGATGAAGTGGACGGTCACGGCCGATCCTTCCTGGTGACCGACCAGACGGTCACCGGCATCGCGGCCCGCCATCCCGTGAACGAGCCGACGGGCGAGGCTCGCTGCACGGCCAGACGCACCAGATCGCCGCCGAGCCGGGCGTACCATCCGGCCACGACGGCCTCGGACTCCAGGGTGACGGCGTTGACCACGAGCTTGCCGCCGGGCCGCAGCGCCGCCCAGGACCTGTCCAGCAGTTCGGGCACGGTCGTGCCACCGCCGACGAACACGGCGTCCGGTGCGGGCAATCCGTCCAGGGCGGTGGGCGCCCTGCCCTCGACGACCCGCAGCGACGGCACGCCGAGTGCATCGGCGTTGCGCCGGATCGCGGCGGCCCGATCGGCCCGGCTCTCGACCGCGACGGCGGCGCACGCCGGGTGGCTGCGCATCCACTCGATGGCGATACTGCCCGCCCCCGCGCCGACGTCCCACAGCAGTTCGCCGGGCACCGGTGCCAGCCGCGACAGGCTGACGGCGCGGACCTCGCGCTTGGTGAGCTGTCCGTCGTGCTCGAACGCCGAGTCAGGAAGGCCGGGGACGCGGGCCAGCGGCTCGGTGCCCGGCTCGGCGACGCACTCGATCGCGATCACGTTCAAGGAGGAGGGCGCGGACGCCGCCCATCCGTCTGCCGTGCTCCGCAGCTCCGACTCCGCCGCCGCGCCCAGATCCGACAGCACCGTCATCGGACTAGGGCCGTACCCCCGCCCGACCAGCAGCCCCGCCACCAAGGACGGCGAGTCGACCCCCGCGCCGAGCACGACGATCCGCCGTCCCGGCAGCAGTGCGGCGTTCAGAGCCGCCGGCGGGCGGCCCACGAGGCTCACCACCTCCACCTGTTCGACCGGCCAGCCGAGCCGGGCACACGCCAGCGACAGCGACGACAGGTGCGACAGCACCCGGACCCGCGAGGCGCCCAGCAGCCGCACCAGGGTGGAGCCGATGCCGTAGAACATCGGGTCGCCGCTGGCCAGCACGCACGTATTGTGATCGGCGTACTCCTCCATCAGCGCGGGCAGCGCCGGAAGCAGCGGTGACGGCCAGACGACCCGTTCGGCGGTGGAAGCCGGCACGAGGCCGAGCTGCCGGGTGCTGCCCATGAGGACCTCCGCCGCCTCCAGCGCACGGCGCGACTCGGCGGGCAGCCCGTCCCAGCCGTCCGCGCCGATGCCGACGACGGTGATCACACGTTGCCCAGCACGTTCGTCACCCTGATCTCCACGACCACCCTGGACGGGTTCGGACGCGGCGGCTTGTAGCGGGCGGCGTAGCGGCGCTCGGCGTCGGCCACCTGCTCCGGCTCGGTCCGCAGCACGGCGAGGCCCTCCAGCGTCGACCACCGGCGGCCGTCCACCTGCGTCAGCGCCACCAGCGCGCCGGACGGGCCGGACCGGGCGATGAGCCTGGCCTTGTACGAAGATCCGGAGGTGATCACACGGGCGGTCGCCGTCGCCAGGTCCAGCGTGGCCCCCACCGGGACCGCGTGCGGCGGCCCGCCGGGGCGAGAGGTGGCGATCGTGCACAGATGCCGCTCCTGCCAGAACGCGGCGAAGCCCTCGCCCTGCTCGGCCAGATCCACGGTCCTCCTCGGGTGCTTTAGCGAGCGATATCGTATATCTCCCGCTCTGGCACACTCTTATGGGTGAAGCGGCTACTCGTCATCGGCATCGGCGCGGGCGATCCCGACCATCTCACCCTTCAGGCGGCCAAGGCCATCGCCCGCACGGACGTGTTCCTCCTCGTCGACAAGGGCGAGGTGAAAGACGAACTGATGCGACTCCGGCAGGACCTGATCGCCGAACACGGCCGCCCGCCGTACCGGATCGCCGAGGCCCGCGACCCCGAACGCGACCGGGACGCCTCCGCCTACACCGCAGCCGTCCAGGACTGGCGCTCGCGCAGAGCCCTGGCCTGCGAAGCGCTCATCAGCGAGGAACTGACCGACGGCGAAACAGGGGCGTTCCTGGTCTGGGGAGATCCGGGCGTGTACGACAGCACGCTGGCCATCGTCGAAGAGATCCTCCAGCGCGGCAACGTCACGTTCGAGTACGAGGTGATCCCCGGCATCAGCAGCGTGGCCACCCTGACCGCCCGCCACCGCACCAGCCTCAACCAGGTCGGACGGCCCGTCCACCTCACCACGGGGCGCCGCCTGGCCGAGGAGGGCGCCACCGCCGACGACATGGTCGTCATGCTGGACGCCCGCTGCTCCTTCGCCGGCCTGGACGACTTCCACATCTACTGGGGCGCCTACCTGGGCACCCCTGACGAGATCCTGGTTTCCGGGCACGTCGCCGAGGTCGGCGACCGCATCCGCGAGCTCCGCGCCGAAGCGCGCGCCCGCAAGGGATGGATCATGGACACCTACCTGCTGCGCCGAACTCCTCGCGCCGATCGTTGAGGTGCCGCCCCCAGGGCAGTGCCTCCAGAAGAGATCATCGGGATTGGCGGCCAGCGGTTCGAGCTGTTCGCGGACGACGCTCCGATACAGTACTCCGGCTGTGTGGGCGGGGTCGCGAGCTAGCCAACCCGACAGACGAGTCAGGCGAAGCGGCAACGGACCGGTGGAGCCCCGCAACCAGCGGAGGTTTCGGGGCGACACGTCGAGCAGCAGCCCATGGGCGAGAGCCGCCAGGCCCGTGAGCAGCTCGGCCAGCGGTCGCCAGTCCCCGTCGCCGGCGATTCCGGCGTCCGGAGCTCCCGGCCGGTCCCGGTCCTTCGGCCTGGGGACCGGCGCGGTCAGTGGGTGTCCGGTCTGGGGATACGGATGCCCGCGGCGCGGAGTTTGGCCTCGATGAGCGCGACCCCCCGGGAGGTGGCCGATCCCTGCTCTTCGCCGTGGTGGGCGATCAGGTGGTACCGGGCCGCGGCGTCGGTGCGGGCTTGCAGGCTGGTCACGATCTTCAGGTGTGCGGGGTTGGCGAGGAAGTGGTCGGCGATGGCGGTGGCGAGGTCGGCAATGCGCGGGTCGTCCGGCTCCCAGCTCGAAGCTTCGGTGGCGCGCTTGATCAACGCGACGAAGCGGGGGTCGTCGAGGGCGTGCTCGACATGGGTGAGGTAGTCGTCGAAGCCCTCGGGGACCAGGGCCCTGGCCAGCACCCAGCCCTCCCTGGTGGCCGCCACCTCGTCGGCGGGGAAGCCGAGGCCGGACAGCCGCTCCAGCAGCGCCAGGGCGCGGTTGGGCAGCGGAGCCCGGTCGCCGTCGGCGAGCCGGTGCAGCATGTCACGGCGCGCGATCAGCTCCTCGATCCGTTCGGTGAGCTGCCGCTCGACACCGGCGAGCGCGGCGGCGAACAACGCGGGGTCGGCGTCGAGCAGGGGCCCGACTTCGGCCAGCGGCACCCCGGCGGCGGCCAACGTCCGGACCTGCACCAGCCGCAACAGCTCGCCCGATCCGTACCTGCGGTAGCCGGAGCTGTCGCGTTCCGGCTCCTTCACCAGGCCGAGCTTGTGGTAGTGGCGCACCGTCTTCACGGTGACGCCGACGAATGCCGCCGCCTGCCCGATCGTGACTCCGTTCATCGGCACAATCCTGCCTTGTGCTCCTGCTCGGCGACCGGGCGGACCACAGCCGAGCAGGTGCGTTCTCCCTGGTGCATGGCCGGAAGGGGTCGCCTTTCGAGACGTACGGGGCACAGATGTTCAGTCCGCCGGCTGAGCCGGATCGGCCTGCTCGCCGCAGAACACCTCGTTGACGAGCCTTCGCTGGGCGCTCTGGAATGCTGACGCCACGGACAGATCGACGTCGTCCACCCAGTTCAGTACGGCCGTCAGGGTCTTGCCGCCGCCGGGCGTGCTGCACATCATCCCCGCGGAGCCGGCCAGGCCGCCGTTGTGGGTGATGACGGTGCCGCCGCAGTCCGTCTTCTGGACGAACACCCCCAGCCCGTAGTCCATGTTCGGGATGCCCGTCGGGCGCGGGGCGCACATCTCGGCCAGCAACGGGGCCGGCAGGAGTTTGCCGCCCATCAGCGCGGAGATGAACGTGGCCAGGTCCTGGCTGGTCGAGATCATGTCACCGCCGGTGGAGACCCAGGAGGGGTTGTGGCGGGTGATGTCGATCGTCTTCCGCTCGCCGTCTTCCTCGTAGCAGTGATAGAAGTGGGCGTGCGGCTCGGGGATCTCCGGCGAGGCGTCCGGCACCACCGTGCCCGACAGCCCGAGCGGCCCCAGGATCCGCTCCTGCAGCTCCTCGGCCAGCGAGCGGCCGGTGACCTTCTCGATCAGCAGCCGGGCCAGCACGTAGTTGGTGTTGGAATAGCTCCAGCCCGTCCCCGGCGCGAACCGGGCCGGCTTGGACAGCGCCAGACGTACCAGTTCCTCGGGCCGGTAAGTGCGGAACCGGTTGTCCACCCACTCCTTGGCCGTGGTGCCGTAGGGCACGGGGATCCCCGGCACCATCGTCCCGTCGCCGCCGTCGTCGCCGGTGAAGTTGAACAGCCCGCTGGTGTGCTGCAACAGCATCCGCACCGTGATCCGCTCGTTCAGCCCGAACTCGGGCAGGTAGACGGCAGCCGGGGTGTCCAGCTCGATCTTGCCCTCGGCCACGAGCTGCAACACCAGGGTCGCGGTGATGGTCTTGGTGTTGCTGCCGATCCGGGCATGCCCGTTGACCGGCGGCTTGGCGGTCCCGCCCAGCTCGGCCACCCCGGCGCTGCCGGCCCACTCGCCCCGCTCGTCGCGCACACGCAGCGACATCCCGAGGAAACCGGACTCGACGATCTCCTCGATCGCCTTCTGCAGCTCCGGACGATCCTGCCCGGCCGCGGCTTCCAGCACGGCCCCGCTGTCCGCGACGGCCACCCCGGCGGCGTCGAGCGCTTCGGTGATCTTGCGGGCCATCTCGGCCGTGGCGGGGCTCGGCCGGCCCCGGTGCGTCTGGGCGGTCTCGACGGCGACGAGGACGGTGCTGCGGAAGCTGTCGGCCTCGGCCGGGTCCTGCTGTTTCAGGAGGTTCATGGCCGCCGTCAGGGCCGGCAGCACGCGGTCGGCGATCTCGGCCACGGACTTGCCGTTCAGGTCCTTGCCCTCAGGGTGGTCGGCGAGCACATGCCCGATCAGACCGGTGGCCGGCCCCAGCGCGATGCTGCCGGAGGTGGCGATCTTGTGAGGCTTGCCAGGGGCGCCGGCGGCGGCCATCAGCGTCACGGCGCCGTACGCGGCAATCCGCAGGGTGCTCTTGTCCTGATCGGAAAGGATGATCGTCATGGTGGTTCGCCCTTCGACGTGTTGGGTCCGCGGCGTCGCGCCGCTGCGCCGAGCTTCCACCCTGACCCGAGGTCAACCTCAACCGCGATCCAGAGCACAGCCGCTTCGGGTCTGAGACAACCTCGGGAGCAGGACGCCGTCCCCCGCCGGGTGGCAACTGTCCCGGTGAAGGCCCCCTATCCGAAACACGTGCGCGCGCGTGTGGCAGGAAGTTCCACTGCGCAGCAAGTCGCCGACGACCAGGTCGACACCTCGATCGGCCTCATCGACCGGGGTCGGCTCCATCACCTGGGCGAAGGCCACCAGGGTGGCCATCTTGTGGTCCCCGCCCAGGGCGTTGACGGCCTGGGCGGGGGCGGCATTGGCGAAGCGGGCCAGTGCGGCGATCCGGCCCGGCGAGATGGCCGACAAGTCCCAGTGTGGCATCCAGACGCGCAGTTCCAGGTGCCGGTCGACGGCCTTGGCCACGTCGGTGCCGCTGACGTCGTGGGGCTGCGCCGCAGCCGGTTCCAGCTTGGAAGACCGAGCGGCCCTCCTCCACGACGACCAGCTCCTCCAGTGCGCGCCGCTGGCGAGGGCTGAGAGCGGAGCCCAAGCCGGTGCCGGCGCAACGCCGCGCGTTCGCGTAGCCCGGCGATCACCCGCTTCAAAAGCTGACCAGCGGGGTCGTACGGGCCTGCGCCGAGGGTGGCGGGGCCGGCCGAGGGATCGGGAAGGTGACCGCGATAGTCAGGCCGCCCTCAGACCTCGCGCTGGCGGTGATGGTGGCGGCGTGGGCGGTCGCGATGGCCTGCACGATGGACAGGCCGAGGCCCAGCCCTTCGCCGCGGTCGGCGCGGGCGGTGCCGAGACGCTGGAACGGCTGGAAGAGCTGTTCGACGGCGTTCGACGGCACCACGGGACCGGTGTTGGCTACGGTGAGGACGGGGTGGCCGTCCACGATCCCGGTGGTGATCTTTACGCGGCCGTGTGGTGCGTTGTGCCGAATGGCGTTGTCCAGCAGGTTGGTGACGAGGCGTTCGGCAAGGGGGCGGTGACCGGTCGCCAGAGCGGGGGAGATCGACGCCTGGATTGTCACGGTCCGGTGGACGGCCTCGAGCCTGTGGGCCTCGATGACCTCGTTGGTGAGCTGGCCCAGGTCGAAGGGGTGATGGACGTCGATGCCCGCGTAACCGCGGGTCAGGGTGAGGAGCGCTTCGATGAGGCGTTCCTGCTGTGCGCCCGCGATGAGGATCCGCTCGTGGGCCGCCCGCAGGGAGCCCACGGTGGCGTCGGGGTCGCAGAGGGCGACCTGGCCGAGTGCCCGCTGGCGGGCCAGAGGTGTACGGAGCTCGTGGGAGGCGTTGGCGACGAACTGGCGCTGTGCCCGGAAGGCGGCGTCGAGCCTGCCCAGGAGGTCGTCGAAGGTGTCCCCCAACTCCTTGAGTTCGTCACCCGGGCCGTCAAGGGCCAGGCGGCGATGCAGGTTGGTCGCCGAGATGTCCCGCGCCGCCGCGGTGATCGTGCGCAGTCGGCTCAAGATGCGCCCGGCGACGATCCAGCCCAGCGCGATCGAGATCACCGACATCAGGGCGAGGGCGATCCAGGACTGGATGAGGAACTGCTCCACGAGGGCGGACATCGAACGTGTCACGGCCTCCTCCGCCAGGTGGACCTCGGCTTGGTGGTCGCTGGGCGGCGGAAGCGCGAACGGGTCCACGGGCTTCGGGGTGGTGCCGGGGGCGGGGATGAAGCCCTTGACAGGCAGGCGGGCGACGGCGTGGCGCACCAGGAAGTTGGTGACCGTCAGCAGGCCGGCGCCGGAGAGGAGGAACAGGCTGCCGTACAGGAGGGTCATCCGCAACCGCACCGTACGGCGCGGCAGGTGCGGTAGGGCTATCCGGCTCGCGAGCCGGTTCACGACGCGCACGTTCGTCCTCAGATCCGGTATCCGCTCTTGGCCACGGTCTCGATGATCGGGGGATCCCCGAGCTTGGCTCGCAACCGGCTGATCGTGATCTTCACGGCCTTGGTGAACGGGTCCGTGGCCTCGTCCCAGACCCGTTCGAGCAGTTCCTCGGCAGAGACGGACCGGCCTCTGGAGGCCAGCAGCAGCTCCAGCACGCCGAACTCCTTGGGCGCGAGCTCCAGCGGCCGATCTCCCCGGCTCGCCCTGCGCCGCGCGGTGTCGACCACGAGGTCTTCATGGCGGAGCACCGGCGGCACGACCGGATGGGCGCGGCGCGCCAGCGCACCGACCCGCGCGACCAGCGCGGGAAAGTCGAACGGTTTGGGGAGGTAGTCGTCGGCGCCCAGGCCGAGCCCGTCGACCAGGTCGTCCGTCGTCGCGGCGGCGGTCAGCATCAGCACCCTGCTCCGGCACCCGGCCGCGATCAGCCGGGCGCACACGGTGTCGCCGTGCATCCCGGGCAGGTCCCGGTCCAGCACGATCACGTCGTAGTCGTTGCACACCGCGCGCTCCAGACCGCCCGGACCGTCGAACGCCACGTCCACAGCCATCCGCGCCCGGCGCAGACCAACGGCGACCGTCTGCGCCATCTCCTTGTCGTCCTCCACCACGAGCACGCGCATCGCCGCCTCCTCACAAGCCGCGCGTCCGGACAGGAACGCATATCAGTAAGGATGTCCTATATCGGGTTGCCTTAGGGTTTCATTCCTCGTGCGGCCGGGCCGTGCCGGAGGGCGTCCCCGGCTGGAACCAGGGGCTGCTCGGCTTCGGGCCGTTCCGTGACGAGGCGGTCGGCCGCCTCCGTCTCGGTCGTTGCGGCGGACGCCGCCCGTTCGAGCACGTCGAGGAGGGTATACCGGATCCGGTCGATGTGCGCGTGCCTCGCCGTCCGGCGCTGCCGGGACCGCCATGAGGCGTGTCCGGCAGCGCGGCGAAGTATGAGGATCGGCTACGACTGCGGCGGCCGCGGCCCTCCGGTGCCCGGAACCTCGATGCCCGCGCAGCTACTGCCACGCGCCGGGACCTTGAGGTTGATCAGGTAGTCGTCGATCAGATCGTTGACGCAGTCACTCGGCCCGTAGGCGACGGTGCGGGGGTAGACGGTGTGCCCGTAACCCTCGTAGGTGACGAGGGTCGCTCCGGCCTGCTTCGCGGCGTTCTTGGACCAAGCGTAGACGCTGGCGTACTCGTTCACGTTGCCCACCATGACTATCGGCGGCGCGCCGACGATCTCCAGGGGCGCCTGGGGGTTGGTGGCCTTGCCCGGGTATCCCGCGCAGTCCAGGACGGCCGCGCGATGGACGTCGTTCCACATCATGTTGGGGTACTTCGCGGCGAGCCGGGAGAGCAGGGTCTTCAACTCGGAGTACTGCTTGATCCGGAAGTTCCAGTCCTGGCAGAACGACGCCTGCCGGGTGAAGTTCTGCGTCTTCCCGGCCTTCGCCTTCGGTGCGGCCTTCGGCTTGGACATCGCGGCGCCGCCGTCGTAGAGGGACTTGAACGTGCTGGCGACGTCCTTCCACAACTCCGGCATGTTCACGCCGAGGGCTATCCGGGACAGTCCGTACACATCGAGCGGCTGGCCGTTGAGCGGGTCTTTGAGCGTTCCCTTCTTGGCCCGCTCGCGCAACTCGCCGAAGATCTTCTTGGTGCCCCTGCCGTACAGGGCACAGTCAGCGGTCTTGTCGCACCAGGCGGCGAACTGGAGGAAGTTTTTCTCCGCCGGGGCGGTCGCGGAGTCCATCATCTCGGTGATGGTCTCGATGCTGTGGTCGACGTTGCCGTCGGCGACACTCGCCCGGACGCGATCGGGGAACATCGCGGCGTACTGCTGGACCCTTACGGTTCCGTACGAGTATCCGATCTGGGTGATCTTGTTCTCGCCCAGCGCGGCCCGGATGGCGTCCATGTCCCGGACAACATGCAGGTTGTCCATGTGGTCGTACAGGGGACCCGAGAGCTTGCGGCAGTTCTCGCTGAGCTGCTTGTTGGCCAGCTTCAATGATTCGAAGGCGGCGTTGCTCTGCGGCATCGGGGTGTTCATCACCTTGTCGACCAGCGTGGTCGCGCACTTGATCTGGGTGCTGGTGTTGATGCCGCGCGGGTCGAAGGTGACGACGTCGAAGCGCTCCTGCACCGCCGCGGTGAACTGCGGGTCTCGCGCGAGCACGGCGACGCCGGAGGTCCCTGGGCCGCCCGGGACCATGAGGGCGGTACCGATACGGGTGGAGGCGGGACCGGTGGCCTTGCGGCGGGCCAGACCGATCTGGATGGTCCGGCCCTTGGGCCGCGACCAGTCGAGCGGCACCTTGATGGTGGCGCACTGCATGCCTTCCTTGGGCTCTGTACAGGATTGCCAGTCGATGGCGCTCGCCTGTGCCTGAGCGACCACCGGGGTGGCCACGACAAGCGAGGCCACGAGCGTCAGCGTGCCCGTGAGGACGGCCGGCAGGGGGCGACTGGGAAGTCTCATGAAAGACGGACCCTTTCGGTGAGTGCGGGGGAAGATACACCACTGCTGACGGCACGGATCGGCTGCGCGATCCGTGCCGTCATTCACAGTCAGAAGACTTAGCAAGGCGGTGGTTTCGGGGCGGTATCGGCGCTCATCGGACGCCGGGGCACCGCACCTGCCAAACCCGCCGGTGGACCAGGCGCCGGCTCAGGTGGTGGTCCAGGTGACGGCCGGGAAGATGGCCGAGCATGGGGAGATCCCGGTCCCCGCAGGATTCGTGGGAGCGCCCGGAGCCTTCCGGTGGCCGCGTCGAAGGAGACGGCGTAGCTGTGCAACGGCCGCGAACTTCGTGATGTCCGACGCCAGAGCCTCCGGAGCCCGGAACGGGATCATGTGGGGCTTCATCGGCATGACGACAAGCCTGGCCAGTGGCTTCCCGCGGGTGGGCCTCCTCGGCCAGTCCTGCGGGACGAGCCCGTCGAGCTCCCCTCCGACCACCAGCGTGGGCACGGCGACGTGCGGGAGCTTGTCCTCCGCACGGTCCCGCATCGCCGCGTTGAAACTGGTCACGACCTGCCGGACAACCGCGGTTCGAGTTCGGCGATGCGGTCCCTCCCGCCATGACCCGGCCGCCGCCGGATCGCGGGGGCGTGTGACCTCATCGAGGGAGGGCGTCGGATTCGGCTGCCGACAGGAGGTGTCGCCAGTCGGCGGGCCAGTTGGCCAGTGCGAGGATGCCCATGATGACGAGGTGGGTCGGCGCGGCCCAGCTTCCCACCGCCGGATCGTGGTTGACGATGTGGGTGGTGACCGCACCGGTGAGCACGAACATCAGCGTTGTGGCACCCACGAAGCGCGTACGCCGGTCAGGGATCACCAGCAAGACAGCGGCGACACCTTCCAGGGCACCGACCACGAAGCGCATCCAGGAGGGGTAACCCCAATCGACGAACTTCACGGAGTACGCGGTGCTGAATATCGTGTCGCCCGGCCAGTACTTGGTCACGGCTCCCAGCATGAACTGAAGGGCCAGGAACCAGTACAGACCGGTCTTCAGGTGTTTCGACATGTACGGTCTCTTCCGAAGGTTGGGCGGAATCGAACCTCCGCGCGGCGATGGCATTGCCGACGGAGTCTTGGTGTGGGTTCAGCCCCGCAGGGCGGCGATGGCTTTCTCGTTATGCCGCCGGCGCGTTCCGGGCTTCCTCACGCTCTCCATGGCGCGCACGCGCTCACGTTTGCGGCTGTCCGGTGAGGCGGTCGCAGGCGGTGCGGGCGGCCGGGTCGTCGTTGAGGGCTCGGGCGAACTCCGCGGGGACGACGATCCGTAACTCGGTGTCGAGCTCCAGCTCGACACCGATCTCCTCACCTATCGCGACACCCGCGGCCTGCCGGTTGGCGTTGCTGAGACCGAGCAGGTGACGGCCGCGCAGGATGGCGACGCGGCTCTTCCAGGGATGCCCGTTGACGGTGATCGTCACTGGCGGTCGCGCGCCCCCGCCGAGAGCCTCCGCCACCTCGGGCGGGACTTCCAGCTCTCGCATGGGCTCGGGCGGCTCGACGAGGGTGCGGACCTTCGCGATCTGTTCCTTGCCTTTCCTCTGCGGCTACTCCGCGGAGGGCTGATCCTTGCCCTGGGCGCTGTAGCCGACGCGCCAGATGTAGCCGTCCGGATCGGCGAAGGTGCCGCCGTACCCACCCCACGGCAGGGCGTCGGCGGGCTTGAGGATCGTGGCGCCGGCTTCCTCGGCCTCCCCCATCACCTCGTCAACCCGCGCCTCACTACTGACCTCGTAGGTAAGGACCAGCCCACTGAAGCCGCTGCCCTCCGAGCTCGTGCCCACCAGCTTGGCCAGGCCTGCCCGGCCGTAAAGGCCGATGGGAGAGGCGCCGTCGGACTCGAAGAACACCGAAATGCCGTAGTCGTTCTTGACCTTCCAGCCGAGCCCGTCGGTGTAGAACCGCTTGGCGGCCTCCATGTCCTGGACGCCGAGCAGGGTCGGGATCACGTGCGCTGTCATGTCTTGAGCTCCTGTTCGAGGTGTATGTGCTGCATGACCAGCAGGTGAAACGCCGGATGTCACATCGGCGTGTATTCACCGGTCAATCAGTAATGACCGGCTAGACGGAGGAATGTGACAGATGATCGAGCAGGACTGGCTGAGCGAGCGGTTCGCCGAGCACCAGGTTCGCTTGCACGCGGTCGCCTACCGGATGCTCGGCTCATCCGGCGAGGCCGAGGACGCGGTGCAGGAGGCGTGGCTGCGGGTCAGCCGTGCCGACACCAGCCAGGTAGAGAACCCGGGAGGGTGGCTGACCACGATCGTCGCCCGGGTCTGCCTGAACATGCTCGAGGCACGCCGAACCCGGCGAGAGGACGTGGCCGGGGCGCTGCCGCCCGAACCGGCCACACCACAGCCCAGCGTCCACCCGAACGGTCAGACCGGACCCGAGGATGAGGCGCTGCTCGCCGATTCGGTCGGTGTCGCGCTGATGGTGGTGCTGGACACGCTGACCCCCGCCGAACGGCTCGCGTTCGTCCTGCACGACGTCTTCGCCGTGTCATTCGCCGAAATCGGCCCCATCATCGACCGCTCCCCGGCGGCGGCCCGGCAACTGGCCAGCCGAGCCCGGCGTCGGGTGCAAGGAACGGCCGAAGCCTCCGATGCCGCGCAATCGGCCAAGCGGGACATCGTCGAGGCCTTCCTGGCCGCCTCCCGCAACGGGGACTTCAACGCCCTGCTCGAACTACTCGATCCGGACGTCGTGGCGGTCGAGCTCCGCGGCGCACGCGCGGTGGCCTCCTTCTTCTCCGGACGAGCCGAGGCCGCCCGGCTCGCTCTGGTCGACGGCGTCCCTGCGGCTGTCTGGGCACACCGGGGCCAGCCGAAGGCCGTCTTCGCATTCACCATCAGCGATGGGAAGATCACCCACATCGCCATCGACGCCGACCCCGACCGGGTCCGCGACCACGACATTGTCCTTCTCGGCACCGGCAACACGGAGCGGCGATGAGCCGGCCTTCCCAACCGGGTCGCAGGGCAGGCATGGATCTCAGACTGGCCTCCTGCACCCTCACCGTCCACGACATCGAAGAGGCGCTCGGCTTCTACTGGGACGTGCTCGGCTTCGCCGTACGCGACGACGTCGAATTCGAGGGAATGCGGTGGACGAGCGTCAGCCCGCCCTCGCAGCCGGGCATGCAGATCTTACTCCAGCCGCCCGGCGCGGACCCAGGGGCCTCGCCGGTCGATCGGCAGGCCATCAAGGATCTGATCGCCAAGGGCCTGCTGAGCCGTCTGATCTTTCAGACCGACGACTGCGACGCCACCTTCGAGTACCTCGAGGCCGCAGGCGCCGAAGTGATGCAGGAACCGATCACCCAGCCTGACGGCGTCCGCGACTGCGCCTTCCTCGATCCCTCCGGCAACATGCTGCGATTCACCCAGCCACTTGGGTCGCGGCGGACACACGCCGCGACAGACCACCCGGCGACCTGAACGCGGCCACGGGCACAAGCCGCCTGTCGTCGCCGCCCTTGGGACAGGCACATCTGGTTGAAGGTGCCGAAGAGGCACTCGTCCTTTCCGCGGCCGCGCGGTTGGCCGGGCAGCGAGAACACTGCGCGGATGCGCAGGTCGGCCATCACCTGTTCTGGGCCTAGCTGTAGCCTCCGGGGATCTTGGCCGGATAAAGCTGACCCGTCCAGGCAGGGCCGTGACGAGCCGCCCGACATGACCGGTCGCCTGGAATGCGTCCGGGAGGTGCGGCCAGGGACCTGAGCACGTCACGAAGGCAGGCCGGCCCCGGGTCGCCGCACGGGGCCACCGCACGGGGCCGCTGGGCGGCGGGCCGGTGCCCGGTGGACGGCAACCCGCGCCGGCCTCACCCGCGCCTCGCCGGCACCCGCTGATCGGGTCGTGCTGCTGGCACGCGGTGAGGCCGGGGAACTGGCCTGCACCGGGTTCCGGACGATCGGCGTACGCAGAGAATCGAATCCGCCCTGTGGGCTTGACCTTGACGCTGCGTCAGCCCTCCATGCTGGCTGTCATGAGCAGCCCTCCCACAAGCAATCGGGTACAGGGGCCGGCGATCCACGTGCAGGATCTGGAGAAGTCGTACAAGGAGCCGCGGTGTTGCGCGCCGTGGACTTCGAGGTGGCCACTTGTGTCTTCTGCGCGTAGGCGCCGTCCGATCGGAAGGGCCCCGGGAGGTGCTGGAACATCCCTCCGAGGTCGCGCCCGCTACAGCAGAGCGCGGTGAACGGAACCCGATCCGCGAAGTCGTCCGGGGCGGACCCTGTGGAGTTCGCCGAGGACTCTCCTCGGAGCCACGCGGAGAGTCAGTGGATCAGTCCGAGGGGAACAGCTGACCAGCGCCATCGATGGCGGCACCCGGGCGGCAAAACCGTAACGAGAGAATGGATATCCGAATGACAGCCAATGAGGGCCGCGACAACCGCTCCCTGAGTGGTGGTGACGATCTCGAGCACGGTGCAGCGGAAGGCTGGGGAAAGCTCGCTGACGCGTTCCGCGCGAACTTCGAGGCGCCCGGCGAGGTCGGCGCGGCGTGCAGCGTGTACGTGGGCGGCCGTCCCGTCGCCAACCTGTGGGGCGGGCTCGCCGATCGCGAGGCGAACCGACCGTGGAGCGAGGACACGATCGTCCAGGTTGCATCCACGACGAAGGGCGCCACCGCAATCTGTGCCCATATGCTGGCACAGCGCGGTGAGCTGGATCTGGACGCCCCGGTGGCCCGGTACTGGCCGGAGTTCGGCGCCAACGGCAAGGAACAGATCAAAGTGCGCTGGCTGCTGTCACACCAGGCCGGCCTCCCGCTCGTCGACGGACCGCTGGCGTTCGAGCAGGCGTGCGCGTGGCACCCGGTCATCCGTGCACTCGAGTCGCAGGAGCCGCTGTGGGAGCCGGGCACAGAGCACGTCTACCACGCCGTCACCTACGGGTTTCTGGTCGGGGAGGTCGTGCGTCGGATCACCGGCAAGTCACTCGGCGCGTTCTTCGCCGAGGAGGTGGCCGCCCCGCTCGGGCTGAGCGCTTGGATCGGGATGCCCGAGGAACACGAGGACCGGGTGGCCCGGCTCCACTACGCCGCTCCGTTCAGGGTAGAAGAGTTGCTCGCCGGGATGATCGCGACCACTGGGCTCGATGCGGACACGGTCACCGCCTGGGTCGAATCCATGTGGAGCCCGGGCTCGATCCAGATGCGCGCCGGCGAGCTCGGTGGCGCCTTGGACAACGCGTCTGGGGAGTATACGTTGACGCGTGCCTGGCGCGCGGCGGAGTTCCCGGCCGCGAACATGCTTGCGGACGCGCGCTCGCTGGCGCGCATGTACGCTGCCACGGTCAGCGACGTCGACGGGGTTCGGCTGCTCGATCCGTCAACGGTTGAGAGGATGACAGCCGTCCAGACGGACAAGACACGGATGTACGGACTGCCGCCGGGCCTGGACATCCCGGCCGACCGCTCCTTCTACATGTCGCTGGGGTTCTGGCGAGCATGCCCTCCAGTGCCGATGGTCGGGCCTGGGTCGTTCGGCCACCCGGGTTCCGGCGGATCGATCGCCCTCGGCGACCCCGATGCCGGTGTTGGCTTCGGCTACGTCACAAACCTTTGGAATTTCCGGCCCGACGATCCGCGGGCGTCGAACCTGGCCAAGGCCGTCCGGTCCTGCCTTGGTTGAGAGCCCGCGTGTGACGGAACTCCGGGCGACGCTGCAAGGAGTATGTGCACCACCCGCTGCCCGGCAGCCTGCTCATCACGATCGCGTCGGGCATCGCCGACACCGCCTTGCGGCTCTTGATGGACATCCAAGATGGACCAGCCGGTGGCCTGCATCATCAACGCGATCCGCGGCCTGCTCACACAGCGACCGGTCGGCACCGACATCTGGACCGTCCTCGCTTGGTGCGTCGGCATGCGCAACGTTGCCTACATCTTCGCCAACATCTCCCACTGTGGCAGGATCTCCTGAGTTGGCGTCGACCGGGTGTGGGCGAGTTTGAGGGCAGGATCAGAGCATGTTGACGATCGGTCAACTGGCGGCTTATGCCAGCGTCACGGTGCGGGCGGTGCGGCACTATCACCAGATCGGACTCCTGCCAGAGCCGGAGCGGGATGCCTCGGGTTACCGGCGGTACGGCGCAACGGCAGTCGTGTCCCTCATCAAGATCCGCACCCTCGCCAACGCCGGCGTGCCGCTGTCTCAGATCGGTCAGATGCTCGAAGCAGACGCATCGACCTTTACCGAAGCGGTCCGAAGGATCGACAGCCACCTGCGCGACGAGATCGAACGGCTTGACGCCAGCCGCAAGCAGATCGCGCAGCTCGCTGCCGGGGACAGCCTGGCGCTCCCTCCGGAGGTGGTCGCCTTTCTCGATCGGCTCCGGGAGATCGGGGTGTCAAAGCGGGTGGTGGAGGGTGAGCGGTACGGGTGGATCCTGGTTGCGGCTCGCTGGCCCGACCACATCCCCGAGGTTATGCACTGGAAGCTCGCGCAGCTCGAGGACCCGCAACTCGTTCGGCTCTATCGGATCCTGTCGGAGATCTTAGATGGCGGCGCAGGCGACGACCCGCGTCTGGAGGAAGCCGCCGACATCCTGGCCGGCCTGGCGGAGCAGGCATACGCCTCCGGCGAGATGACGCACCACGATCTGGCGTTTGACCTTCTCGACGCACTTGCCGCCGAGTCCAACCCACGGTCCGAGCGGATGCAGGACCTGATGCGCGAGCGTGGCTGGTCCGGTTGGACCCGGCCGGAGCGGCTGGCGGAGCCGCTCGGCTAAGCCCGGGCGTCGGGATTCGCTGCCGAGGCGACGATCACCATGCCGAGAACGCCGCCACCCGTCGACATCGGTCGGCTCCCTGCGCTGGTTCGCCCGGACCGGGAGGACCAACAGGCTCACCCTGCCGACCAGGAAGATCACGACCCGGCGCCGATCAACCGGCACCGCCGTCTTGAGCTGATACGCGGCCTGCTCAGCGCGCTGGCGGCTCTGGCCCGCAATCGGTGGTGGCGCTAAGTGAACAGCTGCCAGGCTGGGTCGTGCTCAAGATCGACGACCTTACGGGTGGGGTGTTCGCCGGACACCTCACCTCTCGATCGGTCGACGGTGAACGTGGAACCGTCCGCGCACCCGCTCCCGCTCCGGCGGCGCATCCAGCGCCTCGGTCGGGATAGGCGCGTTGCCCGCCGAAGGACGCGGACGGGACGGAGCCGCCGTAGTACTCCGCGGCAGGGAAAGCCGGCCACCGGCCGCCGGCCGCGACGGGTGATGACGCTGCCGATCAGCCTGCTGCGGGACGACTTCGTGGTCTTCGGAATCCGGCCATCCGATGCCGACCTGGCCGCTGTCACCGACGAGGTCTTCCTTCCGCTCCTGGGTTACGCGCCACCTTCCAGCGTGGTTCGGAATCGCGATCGTCCGTCGAGCGAGCATCGGGAGTGATTGGCGCTGTCCGAGTGCGGTTCGCGAGTCTCGCGTGCCGTCCGGCGTTGATCGGACCTTCCGCCAGGCCAATCGAGGGCTTCACGCTGCCTGATCCTGGACGCTCGGCATGGACCTTCCCCTATGACAACCCCAAGGCCGGTCAGGGGCCAGGCCGGCGCAGCACCATGCCCGGCCGCGCGCCGGTGGGCGAGCCGTCGGCGAGTACGGCGACGCCGGCCACCAGGACGGCGGCGAAGCCGGTGGACAGCCGCCAGGGATCCGTGTAGGTCGAGCGGTCGGCGACGTTATCGGGATCGAAGACGGCTATGTCGGCCACCGCTCCCTCGGTGAGGCGGCCGCGGTCGGCCATTCCCAGCCGCCGCGCCGGTAGCCCGGTCATCTTGCGTACGGCCTCGGGCAGGCTGAGCACGCCGAGTTCGCGAACGTAGCGTCCCAGCACCCGCGGGTAGGTGCCGAAGCTGCGCGGGTGCGGCAGCCCCGCGCCCTGCGGCCGCAGCACCCAGCCGTCGCTGGCGACCGACACCATCGGGTGACGCAGCACCGTGACGACGTCCTCCTCGCTCATCGCGTGGTTGACGATCTTCACCGAGGCGTGGTGTGCCGCGAGAACGCGAAGCGCGGCCTCCGCCGGATCGGTGCCTTCACGCCGCCCGATCTCGGCGATGCTGTCGCCGACGGCACCGCTGTAGGGTCCGTCCCCCAGCTCGGCGATGACGACCCCGTCGGGGTCGACGTCGCGGCCGAAGCGGGATCTCAGGCCCTCGGCCACCCGTTCGCGATCGGCGGGGTCGGCCAGCCTGTGCAGCAGCGCGGAAGGCCCGCCGTCCATGCTCCACAGAGGGAGCCGCGAGGTCAGGGTGGTGCTGGAGGCGGTGTACGGGTACACGTCGGCGGCGGCGTCCACGCCGCGATCCCGTGCCCCGTCCAGTTCGGCGAGCGCGGTGACGACGGAGCCGTGGTTCTCCGGTCCCATCGCCTTGAGGTGGGAGATTTCCAGCCGTCCGCCGGCGGCCTCCGCCGCGCCCAGCGCCTCCCGTACGGCCGGCAGCAGCGCCCCGGACTCGTTGCGCATGTGCGTCGAGTACAGCAGGCCCGCGGCCGCGGCTTCGGCCACCAGAGCGCGTACCTCCTCCTCGGTGGCGAAGGAACCCGGAGCGTAGATCAGGCCGGTGGAGAAGCCGTAGGCGCCCTGGGCCGCCGCCGCGCGGAGCAGCGTGCGCATCGCGTCGAGCTCGACGGGCTCGGGGGGCCGTTCCGCTCCCCCCATGACGGCGACCCGCAGTGCCGCGTGCCCGACCTGCAACGCCAGGTTGACGGCGGGCCGCGCGCCGGACACCGTGGCCGCGAACCCCCCGGTGTCGGCGAAGTCCCACCCGGTCTCGGGAGCGAGGAAGTCGCTCCACTCGCGCAGCAGGCCCGCCGCATCCTGCGGGAACGGCGACCACCCGCAGTTCCCCGTCACCAGGGTCGTCACTCCCTGGTGGAGCTGGGTGGTGGCCTGAGGCCAGCCTTCGACGCTGAAGTCGGCGTGCGAGTGCAGGTCGATGAAGCCCGGCGTGACCGCCAGACCTGACGCGTCGACGGTGGTGCGGCCCCTCGGCGGGTCACCGTCGGCGGGGCGGGCGATCCGGGTGATCCGCCCGCCGTCGAGGCCGAGATCAGCCCGGTAGCCGGGGGCGCCGGTGCCGTCGATCAGGGTGCCGCCACGGACAACGGTGTCGTGCTCTGTCACTGTGCTCATCCTCCACGTGGTGCGACGTTCGGCTCTCATGGGGACAGGAGGAGCAGGATGACCGTGTACATCAGGCAGGACGGCACCAGCAGCGCCCACCCTGTGATCATCATGTTCCGCAGGTTCGAGGAGCGTGCCAGCCCCATCGCGCCGACCATGTTGCCGTTGGGGAAGGGCCCGTAGGTGTCGGCCTTGGAGGCGAACAGCAGCACGATCGTCCACGCGCCGACGCCTACGCCGATATGCGTGGCCAGATCGCCGAAGACCTTGTCGAGCAGCACCACCTGGGCCGCCGTCGCCCCCGGCACGCCGACCCAGCCCAGCAGCGCGATGAGGATCGTGAACACGAAGGGGGAACTGCCCGCCAGGCTCTCGCCGTACATGTCCAGGATCACCTTGAAGGGCGCGAGCTTGTCGATCGTGATGAACAGTCCCGCCAGCAGCCAGAAGAGCAGGAAGATGCTGATCAGCCGGGAGGCGCCCCGGTAGAGCAGTTCGATGATCTCCTTGGGGCCGAGGCCGCTCGCCAGGCCCGTGACCAGGCCGAGCACCGGCAGGGCGAGCAGCGGGAACGCCGTCCCCGCCCTGGTGACCGTCGCGTAGACGACGCTGACGAGCAGCACGATCAGGAAGGCGGCCGTGGCCCGGCCCGCGCCCGCGTTCGGCACGTCCGCGTCGCTCGCCGCGCCGACCTCGGCCTCGCTGTAGTAGTCGTCGGCGCGCTCGGTCCTGCGCTGCATCCACGGGACCACGATGAGCCCCATGATCAGCGAGAGCGCCGCGAGCGGTCCGGCTCCATAGCCCAGGTAGCCGAGGTAGCCGATCTCGGCCGCGTCCATGATGGCCACGTTGGACCCCGCGAAAGGCGCGATGGTCAACCCGGCGCAGCCGCCGATGAACATCATCGACGCGGTCGCCGACCGGGTGAAGCCCATTCTCGCGGTGATCGGCAGCAGGATGGGAGCCGCGATGGCCAGCGCCCCGGCCAGGGTGCCCAGGCTGGTCACCAGCAGCAACGAGGCCACCATGACGCCCAGGACCACGGCGGAGCGGCTCTTCTCGCCCACGACGCGCATGACCCCGCGCACGATGGTCCCGGCCACGCCGGTGACCTTCAGGATCTCGCCGACGCCGGACCCCAGCATGATGATCAGTCCGATCATCGTCACCTGGTCGGCCAGGGAGTCACCGAGCAGCGCGCCGATCTCGAGCGGCGGCATCCGGGCGACCAGCACCCCTGACAGCAGGGCGACGACCGTGGCGATCACGATGTCCATGCCGAGCAGGGACAGCAGCGCGTACAGCGCGATCGGCAGCAGGCCCCAGAGGGTCGGGCCGTTCCCGAGGAAACCGGCGCAGACCGAGGCCACCAGGCCGATCAGGGCGATGACGTTGGTCAGCCTGTTACGCCCGGGTGAGGTTTCGACGGCATAGGCGTTGGTGTCGTTCTCGCGGGAGGTGCCGGAGGAGGCGCTCATGTGCTTTCTCTCTGCGCGGAGGTCAGGCTGCGGATGGGGAGCCGCGGCGGGGGGACTCCGCGGGGGCGGTGATCGTGGTTTCCTTCAGCCGGTTCTCGCCGATGAAGGCGACATCGACGGTGTGACCCAGCCCCGGCCCGTCCGGTACCCGGACGACGCCCTGATCGGCGACGACCTCCGGCTGGACGACGTCGCGGGCGTAGTACTTGGCCGAGGCGGACACGTCGGAGGGCAGGGTGAAGCCCGGGAGGCTGGAGAGGGCCACGTTGGCTGCGCGGCCGATGCCGAACTCGTGCATGCCGCCGCACCACACGTCCACGCCGTGCTCCCGGGCGAGATCGTGGGCCGCCACGGCGGCCGAGAGCCCGCCCATCCGCGACACCTTGATGTTGAGCACCCGGCCGGCTCCCAGCGCGAGCGCCGTGCGCAGGTCATCGATGGTGTCGACGGACTCGTCGAGGCACACCGGCGTCCGTACGCTGCGCTGCAGGGCGGCGTGGGCGACCAGGTTGCGCGGCGCGAACGGCTGCTCGATCATCAGCAGCCCGAAGTCGTCCAGGCCGCGCAGCACGGCGAGTTCCTCCGCCGTCTCGCCGTAGGCACCGTTGGCGTCGACGTGGACGGCCAGATCCGGGAACGCCTCGCGGACCAGCCGTACCGGTTCGGTGTCCCAACCTGGGGCGATCTTCAGCTTGACCCTCGGGTAACCGGCGTCGACCTGGCGGCGTACCTGTTCGAGGAGCGCGTCGTAGGTGGGTTCGATGCCCAGCGACACCCCCGCCACGACCTCGCCGCGGGTCCCCCCCAGTGCCTTGGCCAGCGAGACTCCGCGGACCCCCGACCACAGGGCCCAGCCGGCGGCGTCGACGCCCGCGATCGCGAAGCGGTTGCCGCGCACCTTGCGCCAGAGCCGGGGGAACTCCGCCGGATGCTCCCAGACGGCGTCGACGACGGAGGGCAGCACATACCGTTCGGCGATGTGCCAGCAGGTCTCGGTGGTCTCAGGGCAGTAGAAGGGGTCGGACGGAGAGGCGATCTCGCCCCACCCCTCGGCTCCCGACTCGTCCACCAGCC
Source organism: Nonomuraea sp. K271 (assembly GCF_009908215.1). NCBI lineage: Bacteria > Bacillati > Actinomycetota > Actinomycetes > Streptosporangiales > Streptosporangiaceae > Nonomuraea > Nonomuraea sp. K271. The sequence goes on from NZ_JAAAHR010000047.1 coordinate 22,264, forward strand.
GCACCAGGATGTGGTCGAGATGAGTCTTGCGATGGGAACTGGTCTGGAACGCGTGCACCAGCGGCAGCCGCACGAGGTGCAGCGACGCTTCGACGATGCGCATGGTTCAGTCCTCCAGATAGTTGCCGAGGGCGTGGCTGAGCCGGTCGCGTTCCGCGAGCCTGCGCCGGGCGCCCTTCGAACTGGCGGTGGCCAGGGTGGTCAGCAGGTGCACGACCGCGGCGACCGCCGTGGGAGAGTCGGCGTAGGAGGCGCTGTCGGTCCGTACGACGATGGTTTCGGCCGCGATGGAGGCCAGTGGCGCCCGCGCGTCGTCGGTGATGGCCACCACCGCGCCGCCGGCCTCGGCGAAATGCCGGGCGGCGACGACCGTCTCGCGGCGGTATCGGCGCAGCGACACCGCGACCAGCACGTCGTTCTGGCTCACCTCGCTGAGCACGTCGAGGACCCGCACCACGGCGCCGTCGACGAGGGTGACATGGGAGAGTCCGGCGGACAGGTCGGTGGCCAGCAGCGAGGCGTAGGCGAACGACTTGCCGTACCCGGTGACGAAGCGCCGCCGCGCGGCCACCACGGCGGCGGCGGCCCGGGTCGCGGAGCCGTCGGCGGTGATCCGCTCCAGGGCCTCGCCGAGATTGCGGGTCTCCTGCTCGATGACCTTCTGCTGTAACGCCTCGGCCGAGGAGCGGCGTTGCAGCCGGGCGCCGAAGCGCTCGCCGGGGCTGCTCAGCCTCCGGTTCTCGGCGTGGGCGAGTTCGAGGTCGCCGGTCGTCACAGGGCACGCTCCAAGCGGTAAAGGGCGGTCTGGGGGGTGTACGGCAAGCAGGACACGGCCGCCCACCCGTCATTCATCAGCGGTGCGAGTGCGGCTGCCAGATCGGTGCGCACCCGTGCCGCGTGAAGCGGGTCCCGCGCGGCGAGAGCGGTGTAGTCGGACGGGATCGGCAACCAGATCCGGTCGCCGTCGGAGACCGGTCGGGCCCAGTCGCCCAGGTCAGCGGGGGGATCATCCTGGGCGGGTGCGCGGGATCCCGGATCGGTGCCGAGATCCCAGTCGACGAGGAGGCGGTCGGAGTCGTCGTCGTAGAAGCCGCCGTGGAACCAGCGTGCGACCGCGCCCAGCACGTCCAGGTTGAAGTGCGCGTTACGCGCGATCAGGGGGTCGTAGGTCCAGCGCATCCGGGTGACGCCCCAGCCCAACGCGACCTCGCGCTGGGCCGACTTGAGCGCCCGGCCCAGACCGCACCCCTGGTGGCTGGGGTGGACCACGGCCGCCTGGGAGTAGTGGTAGGAGCTGGTCCCGTCCGTGGCCTGGAAACCGAAGGCGAAGGCGATGACGCGGTCGCCGTCACGCGCGCCGACGACGGAGCCGCCGTTGTCGCGCAGGGCGGTGAGCAGTCGCGGGCTGGCGCCCTGGCGCAGATCGGTGTAGCCGAACACGTCCCGGTAGAGCGTGGTCGCCTGACCGAGCTCGTCCGGGGTGGTGAGGGTCCTGACCACCGGCGTTGTGGTTGACGTCATGGGGGCGGGGTGCTCCTGCAACGAAGATCTGATGTCGGGGATTCGTACCTCAAAGTCGCATCTAGAGTAGGTATCAACATGCCCTCAATGCTGTCAATGCGTCCTGAACTGCGCAAAGTAGCGACATAGGCGCCGAAACCGCGTGACAGCCGGTCCATCGCGACGAATATACGTCACATATCATGCTCTTCGACGCAAGGGCGGTCCGCACTGGGCCGCCTGCCCTCCAACCCCGAGGACAGCAGATGATCAGCGTCGGATCCCCCGACGACGGTACGGCGGGCACCCCGGCCACCGGGCTTCGTGAGGCGGCCCAGGCGCGCGCGGCGGAGATGACGGCACGGGTGCGCCGCTACGTGGAACACGAGACCCCCACCGGCGACGCCGAGGCGCTCAACGCGCTCGCCGACCTGCTGGTGGCCCGCTACACCGAGCTCGGCGGCGTCGCCCGCCGGGTCGGCGAGCCTACCGGCGACCACGTCACGGCCGACTTCCCCGGCTCCCCCGGACGAGCGGACGAGGCTCCGCTGCTGTTCATCGGCCACCACGACACGGTGTGGCCGAAAGGCCAGCTGGCAGGGCCGATGCCCTGGCAGGTGACGGAGTCGGCCGAGCACGGCACCCTCGCGCACGGGCCCGGCGTCTTCGACATGAAAAGCGGCCTGGTGGTGATGGAGACGGCCCTGGAAGTGGCCGCGCGCGCCGGCGTCCGGCACCGGCCGGTACGCGTGGTCGTGGTGGCCGACGAGGAGATCGGCTCCCCTACGTCCAGCACCCTGGTCAGGGAACGCGCGGAGGGCGCGTTCGCCGCACTCGGCTTCGAGTCCCCGCACCCCGGCGGCGCGCTCAAGCGCGGGCGACGCGGCAGTACCCGGCTGCGACTGAACGTGCACGGTCGCGCGGCGCACGCCGCGCTCGACCCCGAGAAAGGGATCTCGGCGATCGACGAGCTGGTCGACCAGCTCGTCAGGTTGCGCGAGGTCGTCGGCAGGCATTCCCGAGGAGTCCTGTGCAACGTCGGCACGCTGTCGGGCGGCGGCAAGACCAACGTGGTGCCCGAACGTGCCTCGGCCGACATCGGACTGCGCTTCGCCGACGCGGCCGTGGAAGGCGCGGTGCTCGCCGAGCTGACCGCCCTCACACCGGTGCGCGAAGGGGCGCGGGTCCGGACGGAGATCCTGTCCAGCAGGCCCACATGGGCGTTCGATGGCCCCGACGATCCCTTCAGCGCCGCCGTACGTACGGCAGGGCAGCGGCTGGGCCAGGACATCACCGCCGAACCCGCAGCAGGGGCCGCCGACACGAACACGGCCGGCTCGCTGGGCCTGCCCACACTCGACGGATTCGGCCCCCTCGGGGCCGGCGCGCACGCGCCGCACGAGCGGATCGTGCTGTCCACTCTGCCCGGGCGCGCGGCCCTGGTCGCCGCCATCCTCGCCGAGCTCTGACCGCACGCCACGTGCCTGGACCCGCCCCTCCCCCTGGAGACCGCCACCACCGACAGCGCCGCCGCGCCTAGCATCAGGATCGGAGGCAGCGGGATCCGTGCCGTGAAAGGCACGTCGAAGTTGAGCACGGCCGGCGAGAGCGCGCGGGGATCGCCAGCGGGCCGGATCAGCCAGTACAGGTGCATTTGGGCATCGAGGAGCCGCACTCGTCCTGGCCGCCCAGGGCGGCGACACGATGGCGATGAACGACCTGCTGGCGGAGCCGACACCGTTCCTCGGCCGGATCTGCGGACCCATCGCACTCGACAGCGGCCAGAACGCTGTCCAGGAGAGCGGCGTGCTCACCACCGACTGCTCGTTCTCCCTCGCCTGCGTACGGGTCGCCGGTGCGTCCAGGATCAACCAGGGCGGGGTCACGTGTTAATCCGGCCCGGTGAGCTTCGGCATAGGTCTGGACGGGCCCGAGCCGGGAGCCAAGTTCTCCTACCGGTGGATCGTGGACGGCAAGGTCTTCGAGAAGGGCTCCAGAAGCCTGCCGTCCTACGTCCTGAGCGACTGTTTCGGCTCCAAGAAGCAGGTCACCATGGACCTGGGCACCTCGCACAAGGTCGTCTTCCAGCTCGCCTCGCCGCAGCGGCTGTCGAAGTCGGCCACGTGGGTCATGTGCTGAGACCGACAAGTGCGCGGGCGCGGTCAGCGGCTGCTGCGCTTCTCCACGAACGCGCGGATCGCGTCGGCCGCCTCGGTGGTGGCGAAGAGCCGGTCCAGCGCCGCGCGCTCCTCCCGGCGCCCGTGCGGCGCCAGATCGATCACCCGGCACGCCTCGGCGACCGCACGCATCGGTCGCGTGGCGAGTCGCTCGGCGATGGCGGTGGCGACCGCGAGGGCGCGACCGGACGCGCATACGGTGGTGACGAGGCCGAGGTCCGCCGCGGTGGCGGCATCCATCTGCTCCCCGAGCAGGACGATCGCCTTCGCCCGGCGGGGACCCACCTGGGCGGTGAGCCGTTGGGTACCACCCCACCCCGGCAGCAGACCGAGGCCGACCTCCGGCAGCCCGAAGCGGGCGTCCTCGGCAGCGACGACCAGGTCGCAGGCGAGCACGCACTCGAAGCCGCCGCCCACCGCGACACCTTCGACCGCCGCGATCACGGGCACGGGGGAATCGGCGATCTCGTCGCACATCGCGTTCGCCTCGTCCATCAACGTGGCGATCGCGGCGAGGTCTCCTTCGGCGTAGGTGCCGATGTCGGCCCCTGCGCTGAACACCGGCGAACCGGTCAGAACGACCGTCCGCACCTCCGCTTCCCGCGACGCCGACCGCAGAGCCGCCCGGACGCCGCGAACGATGGGCAGGTTGATGGCGTTGCGCTTGCGGGGCCGGTCGATGCTCACGACGAGTACGGCGCCGTCACGGCGGATCCGCACCGCGGCCGTGTCCGGGGCGGTCACGATGCGTCCTCCGTGCGGCCGGCGATCCCACGGGCGACGAGGCCCTCGACCTCGTCCTCGGTGAAGCCGGCCTCGCGCAGCACCTCGTCGGTGTGCTGGCCGAGCAGCGGTGCCGGGTCGTAGCGGCGGCCGGTCGCGGCGGACATCCGGATCGGGTTGTCGACCACGTTCACCTGGCCGAGTCGCGGCTGGTCGAGCGTGCGTACGACATCGTTGTGCACGACCTGCGGATGCGCGAGCACCTCGTCGTAGTCGAGGACGGGGCCGCAGAGGATGCCCGCCGCGCCCAGACGCTCGAGCACCTCGTCGGTGCCGAACCGCTCCAGTTCGCCATCCATGATCTTCCACAGCGCCGCCCGGTTCTGCTGCTGCGACTCGGCCGTCGCGAACTCGCTGCGCCGGGTCAGGTCGTCGGTCCCGAGCGCCGTGCACACGTCGCGCAGGGGTTCGGGCCGGAACAGACCCACGATCGTCACCCAGCCGTCGGCCGTCTTGAAGGCTCCGACGAAGTTGTCGCGTTCCCAGTGGATCTCGTGGCGGCGCATCATCCATGCGGTCATCTCCTGCATCTGCTGGAACACCACGGTGTCGATCAGCGATACGTCCACCCGCTGGCCCCGGCCCGAGGTCGACCGCTCGATCAGCGCCATCAAGATGCCCTGCACGAGTGCCATGCCGGCGCCGAAGTCGATGAACGGGACAGGGTAGATGCTCGGACGGCCGTCGTCACCGCGGTTGTGCCAGGCGGCCCCGCCGAACGACTGCAGCGCCATGTCCTGGCCGCCGAGGTCGCGCAGCGGGCCGGTGTCGCCGAATCCGGTGCCGTAGGCGTAGACCAGGCGCGGGAATCGCTCGCGCAGGGCCTCCCACCCGAGTCCCATCCGCTCGGCCACGCCGGCGCGGTAGTTGGAGACCAGCACGTCGGTGTCGGCCAGCAGCCGCATCACCACGTCAAGTGCCTCGGGCTGCTTCAGGTCGAGCACGATCGAGCGCTTGTTGCGATTGAGCGAGATGAACGACGCGCTGTCCTCTATGCCGTCGGACTCCGTGTCGATCGACCGGCTGATGTCGCCGACGCGCGGTCGCTCGATCTTGATCACGTCGGCGCCGAAGTCGGCGAGGATCTGGGTCGCCTGCGGACCGAACTGCACCTGGCTGAGGTCCACGACGCGTACGCCGGCCAGGGGCAGGGGTCGTGAGTCACTCACGGGTACTCCTCCTGTGGTGGTGGGTCGGAGCCGGCTCAGATCCGGCCGGCCGGGACCACGCCGGTCAGGACCATCAGCGACTCGAGCAGGAAGTAGCTGCCGAAGACCAGCTCGACGTTCGTCGCCGCGTCCTGCCGGCGCACGGTGCCGCGACGCGTGAAGCATCCGCCGGTGAGCATGCCGGCCGGTCGTCCATCTGTGTCGTCGGTCGGCGTCAGATAGCGGTCGACCACGGCGTGAGCCGTGCGCTCGGCGAAGTCGCGATATGGCGCGCCGTCCTCGCCGAGCGCGTGTGCGAGCCGCAGCGCGGCTGCGATGGCCATCGTGGTCGCTGCGGTGTCGCGGTCGGTGTCGGGAATCGCGGGGTCGTCGAAGTCCCAGAAGGCGATCAAATCCTCGGGGACGTGCGCGATCCACCAGTCGATGGTGCGGCGGGCGACGTCTCGCCACCGCGGGTCCTCGGGGCGTACGACGGCCGCGTGCGCGGCGTACAGCATCGCCCAGCCCTGCGCGCGACCCCACGTGCTCCGGTCGTCGTAGCCCTTGTGGGTATGGGTGCGCAGCACCCGGCCGTCCTCCGGGTCAAGGGTGGAGGACTGGACAACCGAGCCATCCTGCCGCACGTGGATCTCCAAGACCCGTTCCAGGTGCCGCGTGGCGATCTTGTCGAACGTCTCGTCGCCGGTGTGGTCCGCCGCCCAGAAGAGCAGGGCGATGGCCTGGAGCGAGTCGATGCTGCTCTCGGCGGCGCCGACGGAGCTCGCCTCTTCCGCGTCCTCCCCGAGCGGGATCAGTCCGAGCCGCTCGTCGTACATGTCCGTGAGCACCCGCGCCGCCCTCAGCGCGATCATGTCGGTGCCGGCGTGGTCGACCAGCCGGGTGGCGGCCGCGGCGCCGAAGTAGAATCCGAAGCCCTTGAAGGCGGTGCGGTGATCCAGCCGGGGCAGCATCAGATCCAGCGCCGCCCGGGCGTGCGCGGCGCTGACCCGGGCGGGATCGAACGCGTGGGCGAGCCAGAGCTCACCTACGTACGCGCCACCGGTCCAGTCGCCGTCGGGGGTGACCGTCCAGTCGCCGGTCTCGCCCGAAGCCCAATGGGGTAGCCCACGCGACAGCACCGAACGGCTCCGGACGGCGCGCTCCACCATCCGTTCGCGCGCGAGTGCTAGTGATGTGCTCATGGAAGTCCTCCCGGGCGGGGTGGCACGGAGCCGACGCCTGCGATAGTTGCGCATTTCTCCGAAATATCAGACGATGTCTGTCATGGTAAACGACCAGCCGACACAGGTGCGACCGACCTCCGCGAACGGCGGACGGATGACGGCGCCGGCGCTGCGTCGAGGGCTCGACATCCTCGAGCTTTTCCTCGACTCCTCCGAAGGCCTGCGGGTGCCCGAGATCACCGCCCGCCTCGGGCTGCCCCGGGCGAGCGTCCACGAGCTTGTCGGCGCACTGGTCGACCGCGGCTACCTGAAGGCGAACAGCGACGACCATCCGAGCAGCTACAGCCTCGGGGTGAAGGTGCTCCAGCTCGGCGGCGCCTACGAGCAGGCCCTCGACATGGCCGCGCTCGGCCGCAAGATCGCCAAGTCGGTCGCCGCGGAAAGCGGGGAGACCGTCCAGGTGGCCGTGCGCGACGGCCGGCTCGCGGTGTACGTCGTCCGCGTCGACAGCCGGCATGCCGTCCGCCTGGTCTCGTCCGTGGGCAGCCGGCTGGCCGCGCACTGCACCGCGGGCGGCAAGATGCTGCTCTCCGCGCTCGACGACGACGAGCTCGACGCCCTCTACCCGGACGACGACTCGGTGGAGCCGATGACGCAGCGAAGCATCGACTCCAAGGCCCGGCTCCTCTCCGGGCTGGCCGAGATCCGTCGGCGCGGCTGGTCCGAGGAGTTCTGCGAGTCCAACGACGACGCGGCGTGCGTCGCGGCTCCGGTCTTCGACGCGCACGGCACCTGTGTCGCGGCCATGAGCATCACTGTGCCGACCATCCGATGGAACGAGGCCACGCGCGAGCGGAACCTCGACCTGGTGCGCGAGGGTGCCAGGGCGCTCTCGCGCGAGCTGGGTGCGAGCGGCAAGCACGTCTGAACTCACGCGCCGGGCACGATGACCGAGCGTCCGGTCGCGCCTGCCGTCAGCGCCGAATAGGCCTCGTTGACCTCGTCGAGGGCGAACCGGCGTCCGACGAGCCTGTCCAGCGGCAGCAAGCCGCGCTGGTGGAGGTCCAGGATCTGGGGGATCTGGACGACGGGGTTCGACGAGCCGTAGAGACTGCCCACCACGCGGCGCTCCTGCTGCACCAGAGCGTTCACCGGGACCGTGAACCCCGCTCCGACGCGGCCCAGGCCGACGGCCACCAGGGTGCCCGCCGTGCTCAGGCTGGCGAACGCCTGCTCCATCGTGGCCGGCGCACCGACGGCGTCGACGGCCCAGCGCGCACCGCCGGGAGCGACCTCGTCGAGGACGGCGGTGAGGTCGTCGGTGGTCGCGTCGACCGTGTGTGTCGCGCCGAGCTCGCGAGCGAGCCGAAGCCGGGCGTCCACGGTGTCGACCACGACGATCGGAGCGGCGCCGACCAGGGTCAGACCCATGACCGTGCTCAGCCCGACGCCGCCGGCGCCGATCACCACGACCGGCTCGGCCGTGGCCGTGGACATCACATTGAGGACGGCGCCGACGCCGGTCACGACCGCGCACCCCACGATCGCCGCGACCTCGGCGGAGACGTCCTTGGGGATGACGACGACGGACCGGTCGGAGACCACGCAGCGCTCGGCGAAGCAGGAGACGCCCATGAGGTGGTGGACGGTTTCGCCACCGGCGCTCAGCCGGGTGGTGCCGTCGGGCAGGCCTCCGGTGGTGCCCTGAACGCGGCCGAGCACACACAGGGCGGGGCGGCCGCTGGTGCAGAACTCGCATTCGCCGCAGCGCGGTCGCCAGGTCATCACCACCCGGTCACCCGGGGCGACGCGGGTGACTCCCGGACCGACGCCCTCGACGATGCCGACACCTTCGTGGCCGAGGACAGCGGGCAACCGTCCCTGGAGATCGCCGGTCATGTAGTGCAGGTCGCTGTGGCACACGCCCGCAGCTTCCACACGGACCTGCACCTCCCGGCGCTGCGGCACAGCCAGGTCAATGTCCTCGACCGTCAGTGGTGAGCCCGGCTCGCGGAGGACGGCTGCTCTCATCGGTTGCTCCCTGCACGATGGGTCGTCCGGACCGTGGAGATGTCCGGTGCTGCGAAACGCGGCAGTGCGGGTTGGTCGCGTGCACCGAGCGGCGCCATCGGGGGTATGCCGGGCGTGCGCGCGAGCTGGTCGAGTCCGAGCCGCGCCCGGCGTACTCGCTCCCGGGCGGACGCGAGAGTGACCTTGTCCAGCTGGGCTCCGGCCGGGTAGATGTCCGGCGCGTTGCGCAGCCCGAACTTCAGGTAGACCGGGGCCGCGACCCGCACGATGTCGCCGATCTCGCCGTACCGGACGAAGCCGCCGATGTTGTCCGGTGTCTCGACGTAGAAGTCGATCGTGGCGTCGCTCGCACCGCGCATCTCGGCCAACTGAGCCAGCGAGAGATCCGAAGAAACGTTGATCGTGTCGGCACCGAGGCCGGCCTGCACGGCGAAGGAGACCGGGTTGGCAGGCGCGGACATCACCGACACCTTGAGCTGCGTCCGGGCCGGCAGCTTCCCGGTCGCACGCAGCCGGTGAGCCGCCCACAGCACTCCCTCGTCCGCGACGAGGAACGAGGCCACGCCGAGGTCGCTGGCCCGCATGATCTCCTCGACGGCGGCTCGAAGCTGGTTGGTCCCGCGGGCGCGTGTCCCGGGGGAACCGGCAGGGCTGAGGCGCGATGCCCCGACGTCCCAGTCCGCCCCGGGCCTGGCGAACAGGCACAGCTCCACCGATCGCTCCTGGCACAGCTGCACCATGTCGACGATCTCGCGATCGCTGAGCATCGTCACGCCCGAGCCCTGCGAGATCCGGTGAACGGGTACGCCGAGCGACTCCGCCTCCTTCAAGGCGACCTCCGTCGCGGCAGGCCCCTCCACGCTGGGCAGCTCGACCCGCCACGAACCGCCGCCGGGGAACACGAGAGACGACGCGGGCGCCTCCGGCGGCAGGGCGCCGAGAAGGCCGTTCTCCACGAGTGTCCGGACCGCGGGCGAGCCGGCGACCGTCCCGTCGGCCATGAACCCTCCTGTTCAAAATCTCAGACAATGTCTGGCTGGCTAAACAGCTACCCCACCCGGGCGGACGGTGTCAAGGCAAGGTAAGGCGCCAGGTCGAGGGGTTGACCGATCCCGAGGTCGTGTGTCAACGTGCTCCAAATATCGGAGGCCGTCTAAAATGTCAGATGGACCGGGACGGCTCGCACGAACGGAGAACCGATGCACCCGGAGCAGCAGGTGCCGGTCGAGCCTTCCGCGAACATGGCGCGGCCCAGCCGGCGGATGACGGCGGGCCTCGGCGGCGGCGTCGCGCTGGAGTGGTACGACTGGAACATATACGGCCTGATGGCCTCCTTCCTCGCGCCCCATTTCTTCCCGTCGGAGGATCCGACCACCGCCGTACTGGCCTCGCTGGCCGTCTTCGGGGCCGGCTTCTTCGCACGGCCGATCGGGGCGGCGCTGCTCGGGCCGGTCGCCGATCTGATCAGCCACAAGCGGGTGATGCTGATCTCGGTCGCGGCGATGTCGGCCGCCTCACTGATTGTGGCCGTGCTGCCCACCTACGAAACGCTGGGCGCCGGTGCCGGCGTGGCGCTCCTGGTGCTGCGCCTGGTCCAGGGGCTGGTCACCGGAGCCGAGGCCGGCGTGGCCAACGCCATTGGCGCGGAGCTCTCTCCTGCCGGTGAGGAGGGCCGCTATCTCGGACTGATCAGCGGGACGTTCATCCAGCTCGGAATCGTCAGCTCCAGCGCGATGGCGTTCGTCGTGAGCGCGATCGTCTCGCCCGACGCGATGGCGGACTGGGCCTGGCGGTTGCCGTTCGCGATCGGCGGGCTGGCCGGCATCGCGGTTCTCTACCTGCGCAGAGTGCTGCCCGAGACGCTGGTCACCCGTGCGGTCAACCGCAGCCACGACAGCGCCGAGCCGCGCGGCGCGACCTCGCTGTGGAAGACGCTGTGGCGGGCCCGGCTCGCGCTGGTGGCGGTCGTGGTCGTCATCGGGTCCGTCCAGATCGCCAACTATGCCTGGATCACCGGGCTCCCCAACCTGGCGAACTCCACCTATGCCGAGAACAGCACGTGGGTCTTCGCGCTGACCACGGTCATGGGAATCGTCTGGATCGTGTCCGGGCCGATCATCGGTGGCCTGGCGGACCGAGCCGGCACCGCCCGTGTGTTCACCACGATGCGACTGGCGTTGGTGCCGACGTTCTTCTTCATGCTGCTCTACCGCGAGCAGAACCTCGCGATGTTCGCACTGGTCATGGTGATCGGCGGTGTGGTGGTCGGCTTCAACATGTGCCTCTACAACTACGTCGCCGTCACGCTGATGCCGCGCGAGATCCGCACCACCGGCGTGGCGCTCGGTTATGCGCTCGGAGTCTCGATCTTCGGCGGCACCTCGTCGTACTTGCTGGTCTGGCTGCGCTCCAACGGCAACTTCTGGCAGTTCGCGGCGTACGGAGCGATCGTGGCGCTCGCCAGTGTCGTCCTCTACCACCTCGCCCGTTCCCGCGGGCACGTCCACGTCGGGCGCTGACCGACCCGAGGAGGTCGCATGAGCACCACCGCCGTCGCCGCACCCACCACAGACCTGGAGTCCCGTCTGGAGCGCGCCGCCGAGGTGCCGCGGCGTGTCGGCGGACGGGTCGTGACGCCGGAGGGGCGTTGACCACCGTGGAAGCCCGGCCGGCAAGGGAAAGCGATGTGGAGACGGCTCGTGCGCCGGTCGACGACTACGTCGCGCCCTGGACGTCGTATCGCGGGCTCCTTCTCGATCGCCGCGCCGACCGCACCACCTACCTGGTCGAGAACCCCTCGCGTGCCGGGTCGCGTACGTGGACCGGCGCCGCTTGGGCCGCGGACGTGCGGTCCGTCGCCGCCCGTCTCCGTGCCTGCGGGGTGCGCCCCGGCGACGACCTCGCGATGGTCGCGATCAACCGCCCCGAGACGCTGCTGGTCGCGTTCGCCGCCTGGTGGATCGGCGCCTGCTTCGTCCCGCTCGACCCGCGCGACGGCCGGGAGCGTCACGCGGCCTTGCTCGCCGCCTGCGAAAATCCATGGCTGGTCGCCGACGACCCGGACGGTCCGGGCCGGCTGCTCCCGACCGCCGAGGTCCTGCGGCCGGCCGAGGTTCCCGACGACGAGGGTCCGGAGCCCGGACTGGACACACCGGTGCTTCGCCTCCACACCAGCGGCACCAGCGGTACGCCGAAGCCGATCCTGCTCTCGATGCGCGGGCTGTTCGTCAACTGCGACGCCATGCGCACCGCGCTCGGCTGGACACCGGACACCAGGCTGATCAACGTCCTGCCGATCAGCCACGCCAACGGGCTGGTCATCTGCTCCTTCCTGCCCTGGTTCGCGGGAGGCTCGACGGTGCTGATGGACCGCTTCCGCAGCGACCGCTTCTGGCCGACCGTCGCGAGATCGAGAGCCAACGCCTGCAGCCTCGTGCCGACAGTGCTGGAGTACCTGCTCGCTGATCCGTCGATGCCCGAGCCCGGTCACGGGCTGGGCCACGTGATCTCGGGCAGCGGCCCCCTGCGCCCGGAGTCCGCGAAGCAGTTCGAGCAGCGCTTCGGCATTCCCGTACGGCAGCTCTACGGCCTGTCCGAGACCACATCGGTGCTGACGATGACGCCCCCACAGCCCGTCGGTGCGCTGACCGGCCGGATGCGCGGCTCGATCGGCACGCCCGTGCGGCATGCCGAGGTCCGCATCGTCGGCCCCGAGGGTCGAGAGTGCGCGGACGAGGAGCGCGGCGAGATCGTGGCGCGCGGCAGCATGCTCATGCTCGGCTACGCCCGCGATCCGAAGGCCACCGCCGCAGCGTACGCCCGAGGCTGGTTCCACACCGGTGACCGCGGTTACCGCACCACCGGACCCGACGGACGGCCCTGGTTCTTCCTCGAGGGGCGGCTCGGCGACTCGATCTCCCGCGGCGGCTCCACCGTGCTCCCCCAGGTCGTCGACGACGTGCTGGCCGCTCATCCCTCCGTTACCAGGGCGGCCACGTTCGGCTTCGCCAACCGTTGGTACGGCGAGGAGGTGGCGGCGTTCGTGATCGTCCACGCGCCGGTGACCGAGGACGAGCTCCGGGCCTGGTGCGTCGAGCGGCTCGGTTTCGACGCCAGCCCGAAGGTCGTGATCTTCGGCGAGGAGCTGCCGACGACGTCGGTCGGCAAGATCCAGCGGTCCTCGCTCGCGAAACGGATGGCGCCGGAGCTCGCCCCGCTCTGGGACCACCAGTTCCGCTCCCGCGACCGGACGAAGCCCGGCCGCCACGTGACTTATGAGAACCCAGGGGGGAAGACATGACCGACCGAACCATCGTGCCGGCCCCGGCGACGCTCGAGGCGGTCGAGGAGTTCGTCGAGACCACGGTCCGGGAGCGTGGCGCCCGGATGGACGCGACGGGAGAGTTCGACAAGGACCTGCTCGACCAGGCGGCCGTCCTCGGCCTGGTCCGGCTGATCTTCGACGACGACCTCCGTCTCGACCTTTCCCGGATGCCGCTGGCCCACGAGGTGAGCGAGCGGCTCACGGCAGCGTGCGCGCCGCTGGCGATGGAGGTCGGCGTGATGCGTCTGGTCTCCTACCTGCTGGCGCGCTTCGCACCGGCTCCGGTCCGGGACCACTGGCTGCCGTTGACCGTGGCCGGCAAGGCCTACGGGTCCTTCGCCCTCTCCGAGCCCGGGGCCGGCACCGACCTGCGCGGCATGACGACCGTGGCCCGCCGCGACGGTGACCACTACGTCCTCGATGGGGGCAAGTGCTGGGTCGGCTTCGCTCCGGTGGCGGACTACGCGATCGTGCTGTGCAAGGCCGAGACCGACGCCCGGTTCGCCAAGACCCTTGCCCTGGTCGTCGATATGGCCTCCGAGGGCGCCTCCGGAGAGTGGGGCCCGCGGCTGTCGGGCTACCGCGGCCTGCCGAACGGGATCCTCACCTTCGACGGCGTGCGTGTGCCCGCCGGCCACGCCCTCGAAGTGGAGGGCTTCGCCGGGATGATGGACGGCCTCAACATGGCGCGGATCGACGCGGCCGCCTACGCCTGCGGCCTGCTCCGCGCCGCCCTCGAGGAGAGCGTCGCGCGGGCCGCACACCGCGAGGCGTTCGGCGGCAAGATCGGCGACCTCCCCAGCATCCAGATCAAGCTGGGCCGGATGCGGGCCGCCTACCAGGCCGCACGTGAGCTCACGCTCCGAGCGGCCGAGAGCTACATGGCGAAGCCGGGCGGCGACCAGGATTTGATCTCGGTGGCCAAGATGACGGCCAGCGACTTCGCCCGCGACCATACCGACCAGGCCATGCAGATCTTCGGTGCCTCCGGAATGGTGATCGGCAGCCGTGTTGAGCGCCTCCACCGTGACGCCAAGGCGACCCAGATCTTCGACGGCACCAGCGAGATCCACGAGACCATGGTCGGCCGCCGCCTCGTACGTGCCTACGCACGCACCAACGGCGGCGACTTCATGGCCGGCTGGTAAGGGCTCAAGAAATCCGTCCCTTGGTGCGGTGTGATCGCGCTGGACACTGGCCTGGCCGCCGCCTCGGTCGTCAACCGCCGGTCGTCGCCCCAGGTGTTCTCACGAGCCTTACGGGTTCGGGGTGTAGGTTTCGGCGATGGCGGCGATCCGGTCGGCGGCGGCTGTTGAGGCCTCGGCGTCATGTCCGAGGTCGATGCCGCCGGCCAGCCAGCCGCCATCGATGGTGAGCACGCTGCCGGTGATGAACGACGCGTTCTCACTGGCCAGGAACGCGACCACGTTGGCGACCTCTTCGCTGCGCCCCGGTCGACCCAGCGGAAACCGGCCGGCGACGTCGAGTTCCTCGCCCATTTTCCGGGTGAGGTCGTTGCTGGCGATGTACCCCGGGCAGACTGCGTTGACCCGGATCCCGATCGGTCCCAGCTCGAGCGCCGCGGACTTGACCAGACCGTGCACACCGTGCTTGGACGCGGCGTACGCCGCCGACATCCGAACTCCGGTGAGCCCGGCGGCCGACGAGGTGACCACGACCGAGCCACCACCCACTTCGCGCATCGCCCGGCCCGCCGCCTGCAGACCCAGCATCACACCACGCAGGTTCACCGCCATCGTGCGGTCCCACTCCTCCAGCGGGTAATCCAGCAGACCGGCCCAGTGCCCCGTGGCAGCGTTGAGATGCGCGATGTGCACGGCGCCGTAACGGGCGACCGTCTCGCGCACCATCGCATCGTTGTCCTGCGGAGATGCCACGTCGACCCGCAACCCGAACGCCTCGCCGCCGGCCGCCACGATCTCCGCGGCCGTCCGCTCGACCTTGTCGAGGGTACGGCCGGCGCAGCACACCCGCGCGCCCAGGGCCGCCAGTGTCACCGCGGTAGCCGCGCCGATGCCGGACCCCGCCCCGGTCACGACCGCGACCCTCCCGGCCAGCGAAAACCTTCCATGCTCCGTCACAGTCATCAATTGCTCCCTTTTCTACATCTCCCCTGGTGACAGGGCACGTCAGCCCGTCGTCCAGGGCCGGAGTTTGTCGGGATTCAGCACCGACCAGACGCGCCTGATCCGGTCGCCCACGACATCGAAGGCCAGCACCACCACGGTGACGCCGTCCTGCTGGGCCACCAGACCGGGCTGACCGTTGACCGTACGCTCCATGATCGTCAGGCCGGGTGCCAGACCGGCGACGGTGACGAAGGCGCGCGCGATCCGCTCGCCGCCTTCCAACGGGCGGAGCATGGCGCTGACCAGGCCGCCGCCGTCGGCAGTCCCCGTGGCCTCAGGGTCGAGCAGGCCGATGAGAGCGTCGATGTCCTTGGCTTCCCACGCCCTCTTGAAGTCCCTGACGATCCCGGCCTGCCGCCCCGTCGGAGCAGCGGGCGCCTGGGACGCGCGAATGCGGCGGCGGGCCAGCCACGCCAGCTGACGGCACGCCGCCGGTGTACGGCCGACGATCTCGGCCACCTCGGCGAAGGAATAACGGAAGACGTCGTGCAGGACGAACGCGACACGCTCGGCCGGGGCCATCGCGTCGAGCACGACGAGGAAGGCCATGTTGACCGACTCGTCGAGAGTGACCCGGTCGGCCGGGTCGGCCGCGCCGCCGCCCGGCCGCCCGTCGCTCCACTCCGTACGATCGGGCAGCGGCTCCGGGATCCACTCGCCCACATAGCGCTCGCGCCGAACCCGCGCCGAGCCGAGCAGGTCGAGACAGATGCGGCTGGCAACCGTGGTGAGCCAGGCGCCAGGCGAGTCGATGGCCTCCCGCTGCTGCCGGGTCATGGCGTACCAGCGGGCGTAGGTCTCCTGGACGACATCCTCGGCATCGGCCAGAGAGCCGAGCATCCGGTAGGCCAGATTGATCAGCTGACGCCGCTCGCTCATGATCGCGCTCAGCCCTGGATCGGACGGGATGCTCATGACGTCGCCGGGTCCCTTGGTCGCAACCGCCGCTATCCGTGCCGGCCGGGCCGGTAGGCGCCGGCCGGCTGCTGGGTGATGATGTTCAGCCGGTTGACGGTGTTCATGATGGCGATGAGGGACACCAGGGCGGCGAGCTGGTCCTCGTCGTAGTGCTTGGCGGCGTCCGCCCAGGCCTCGTCGGTAACGCCGCCGGCCGCGTCGGCGACGCGGGTGCCCTGCTCGGCCAGCTTCAGGGCGGCCCGTTCGGCGTCGGTGAAGACCGTCGCCTCCCGCCACGCCGCGACCAGGTTGAGGCGCACCGAGGTCTCCCCGCGGTGCGCGGCCTCCTTGGTGTGCATGTCGACGCACACGCTGCAGCCGTTGATCTGACTGACGCGCAGCGCCACCAGCTCCTGCGTCGCGGCGGGCAGGGCTGAATCGTTCACGACCTTGCCCGCGGACAGAATGTGCTTGAGGAGCTTCGCCGCGATCGGGCTGCCGAGGAAGTCGAGACGGGAGTCCATGCTGTTCTCCTTGCCGGGTTGGCTGTTACACCCCCACCGACGAAACAGCCCGGCGAGATGTCACAACCAGCCGCATGTGACCTGCGTCTCCCACCCATGCCACTACGGGCCCGGCCGCCGGCGCTCCTGCATGGTCCTGCTCACGTTCGGTCCTGATCAACCGGGGGTCCCGCCGCACCCGGCCGAGGTGGCCAACGGTCAGGAGAACCAGTTGGCGCCGAGTTCCCGGATCGTGTTGCTGTCCTTGGGCACCAGCAGCGCTTCGCTCAGCACGTTGTTGATGGCTTTCTTGTCGTCATTGAGCAGGGCGAACAGGAAGAACGAACCCCCATCGGCCGTACGGAAGCCGAAGATCGATCCGGTGCCGGCGAACCCGACATACGCCCCCTTGCTGACCGCGGGGAACGCCTTGCGGCTGTAGCTGTTCGCGGCCAGGCGGTAGCCGGAGTCGCCCTCCTTCTTTCTCTCACCGTTCCAGAAGTTCTCGTACTCCTCGGCCACGGCGCCCGCCATGGAGTCGTCCATGTCGGTGACGTGACCGTCGGCGTCGAGCAGCGGCTCGGGCATCCGCTCACCCCAGTGGATCGGAGTAGCGACGGCCAGCCTGAAAGGCTGCCCGGGAGAGCGGAAGAACGCGAGCACGTGCGGGCGGGCACGGCCCTTGGCGTCCTGGTAGGTCGCCTGCGCGATGAACCAGTCCCCGCTCGACGGCTGCCGCTCCGGCCTAGGCACGAAGACCGTCGGGGTGCTGATCGGGTTGATCGGCTTGTGCCTCGTCTTCCGCTCGGAGCCCCACTGGCTGCGTTCGAGCACGCCCTCGTGCAGCGCTCCCTCGATGAACAGCGCGTCGAGCCGGGCGTTCGACCGCCACCACTCGTGCTTCTTGAGTGTCGCGTTGTACCTGCCCACCCACTTCTGCATGGCCTGTCTGGCCTCAGGGATGGTCAACGCCGCCTTGGCCGGGATGGGGGTGGCGCTCGTGGGAACCACGGTGCCCGACGAGGGAGCCGGGGACGTGGCCTGCGTGGACACATCGGAGGGGCTGGCGGCCACACCGCAGCCGGACAGGCTGACAACGAGAGCACCGCTCAGCAGCATTCTGCGCACCGGCATCACCCCCTGGACCGAGCGCGGACTTCCGACGAACGGAGCACCGAACCGCGAACCAGCCCCCGGGCAACCGTCTGCGCGCCCAGTCGCTGCTGCGGCGGATGTCGGCAGGAGGTTCACACCATTCAGGTCGAACAGCGACAGCGGGCTGTCGGCGTGGGACGGGGTGAACGTCCGCGTCACCCGGCTGGACGGCGACTTATTTGCTCGCATAAGCAAACCGTAGCTTACTTAAGCAAATCAACGTCGCGGCTATCCTGCTTCGGGTTTCACAGGACGGTACGTGTCCCGCCGGAGCGTCGGTGGCCGCCGCTGCCCTGACCCATGTCCGTTGACGTATCAGGAAGCGCCGTGTCCTGAGGTCCAACGGTCGCGTGACGGCGCGGAGTCTTGCGGAAGTAGGCGTTGGCCTGTGGCAGGAACATCAGCGCCATCGCGGTGAGCACGGCGAGGACGTGCACTACCCGGCTGCCGCCGAACAGGAGATCCAAGCCGTCAAGCGGCCCCAGCGGTGTGCCTGCCAGCAGGTCCTTGATGGGCTCGATCACCATGGACAGCAGCCCGAACACGCCCAGCATGACAGCGATGGCCATCCGGGCCCAGTTCCGACCGGCACGTAACCGCAGCGTCAGGAAGATCGCGAGAGCGAAGACCGCCAGTCTGAGTCCGACGCCGGAAATCAGCGCTCCCGCGGTCGCCGTACCGTCGGCCAGCATGCCGCCGACAGCCAGCACGGTCTCGAAGGCGCCCGCGGCGACGGCCGTCAACCAGGCGATTGCCGCGAAACGCACAACGGGCGGAGGTGAAGAGGTAAGCGTGGTCATGGGAACCAGTTTCCGGCACGCCGCACTCAAGATCATTGTTGTCCGCCCCCGAATCCGCGGTAGGGGCAGCACCACCAGGCCGCACTCACAAGCGGGCGTCGAAGCGCCGGCGAAGCGGCTCGTAGTCGTGTCCGGGAAAGATGTCCGGAAGGACGGTGAGGTAGTGCTCCAGACCCGCGACGCCGCTGTACGCCACCTCGCGCCGCAGGTTGACGTCGGTGGAAAGGTACTGCCGCCCATGGGCGCCCATGGTGAGCAGTGCCGCTTCGAGGTAGCCGGCATAGTCGACGTCCAACTGTTCGAGCCGGTGGTCACCGGCGTCGTAGTACCAGATCGGCGTGTCCGTCCCGAGGGACAGCGGGCGCGCGTCGGGTACGGAGATCGCGGCGACCGACCCCGTCCCGGCATGCGGCTCGTAGTCGATGGTGTAGAGATCGGCCAGTTGGGCGTACTTCTCGGATGACAGTGTCCAGTCGTCGGGAAACCACCCGTTCACCGCCCATTCGGTGATGTTCTGGAGGCAGAGCTCGCCGCCACGCGTGCTGTCGGCGGTCAGCCGCCACACCACGTGCAACTGCTTGGACGTGAAGTACAGGCGGCGGAAGGCGTCGTCCAGGTGAAGGCCGGAGGTCTCGGCCAACTTCGCGAACACGACGTCGGCCGTGGAGTCCTTCATCGTGCTCCTTGATCTCCTCGCGGCAGCAACCGTATCCCCCGCCACGGTCACCTGTTCACCTTCCGCGAGAACGACCTCGACGACGAAGGCCGGGACTTCGACGACCATGTCCGTATCGAAGTCCCGGCCGGAAGGGCCTGGTGAGGCCGTCCGTCGCCTGAGGCGCGGTGATCAGCTCGGGCGGCGGGTGAGGATCATCTCTTCATCCAAGACCCAGGTCGCCCCCTTGTCGTGGGACGTCTCGCCAAGCCATCGGGCCGACGAGGGGGTGATCTCGGTGAAGCGCCAGCGCAGCCACGGCTCGTCCTCGTCGCTGAGCAGGACGATGTCTCCGTCGACCGGTCGCCCGATGAAGCGGCGAACGCGGGCGTTGATCGGCTCGATCCAGGTGGAGCGCCACGCGTCCAGATCCGGATCGTAGAAACGCACCGTAGTGCCCTGGAAGGCCCTGATGTTCGGTGCTGCCACCTCGTTGCGGCCAGGCATGATCCAGGTGTCCTGTACGGCCCGGCCGCCGAGGACCCAGCCGAAGTGGAGCTCGCCCTTGGCTCGGGCGGTGCCTCCGTCGAGCGCGGTGCCCGACCATTCGATGTCCCACGATCCTACAAACTGGCCGAAAAGCATGAGCTTGTCGGCATGAGCACCAGATGGTGCTGACACATGCAGAGCTTCGATGAGTCCCCGCTCGGCGGAGAGGTCCGCGTCGTATGTCATGGGTGTGCCTCCTCATAGGCTTGGGCAAGACTGCGGTCGAGATCGCGCCAGAGATCGTCCACGTCCTCCAGCCCGACCGACAAGCGCAGCAGTCGGTCGCTGATTCCGCTGCGCCGCCTGTCATCCTCGGCGACGATGCGGTGTGTGAGCGAATAGGGATGCTGGATGAGGGTGTCGACCCCGCCGAGGCTGACCGCAGGTGTGATCAGTTCGGCGCCACCGACGACGACATGCGGGTCCACGGCGGCTTCGAAGGACACGAGGCAACCACCGCTCTCCATCTGCCCGGAGGGGCGATCGGGGTCGAGGGAGGGGTAGAACACCTGCGTCACGGCCGGATGGGCCGCGAGCCGCTGTGCCAGGTCCGCGGCGGTCGCCGCGGCCCTGCGCACTCTCACGGGCAGCGTCGCCAGCCCGCGCAGGAGCATGTACCCCGCGAAAGGATGCAGGATCGCGCCGGTGACGATCCGGATCTGCCGGATCGCCCGGGCGAATTCCTCACCGCAGGTGACGACCCCGCCCATCACGTCGCCGTGACCGCCGAGGAACTTCGTGGCGCTGTGGAGGACGACGGCGGCTCCGTGCTCGACCGGGCGCTGGAGGACGGGAGTGGCGAACGTGTTGTCCACCAGCAGCGGCACGCCCGCAGCGGCTTCGGCGAGCCGGGCGATGTCGTGTTCGGCCAGTGTGGGATTGGCCGGGGTCTCGGCGATCACCAGTCCGGTGTCGGGCCGGATCGCGTTCGGCAAGTCCTCGGCGGTGGTCCAAGTAACGGTCGTGCCCAGCAGTCCGGAGCTGAGCAGGTGATCGCTCGTGCCGTAGAGGGGCCGGATCGCCACGATGTGCCGGCGCCCCTGAGCCACGCTCGCGAGCAGGCACGCCGTCAGGGCGGCCATTCCGCTGCTGAAGGCCACCGCGGCGGCGCATACTTCCAGATCGGCGACAGCGCGCTCGAAGCGAGCCACTGTCGTGTTGCCGACCCTGCCGTAGATAGGACGCCCCTCTGGTAGCTCGCCGGCGGCGAAAGCGTCCAGCCGCGCTGCCTCCGAGCCGGTGTCGTACGCGGGATAGGCAGTCGAGAAGTCCAGCGGCGCCGCATGCAGGCCGAGGGCTGCGAGATCTTCTCTCCCGCTGTGCACCGCGCGGGTGTCGAGGGTCTGGCGAGTCATGTGTGCATGATTGAACCTTCGTCGGCCATCGGCAAGAGAGCCTGAACTATATTTTCCACATGGGCCAGAACACTATTTTGGATTCGATTGATCTTGAGATTCTGCGAATCCTGCAGAACGACGCACGGATCACGAACAGGCAGCTGGCGCAAGCGGTCGGCATCGCCGCTTCCACGTGTCTCGGCCGCGTCAGCCGGTTACGCTCCACCGGAGTGATCGAGCGTTACACCTTGCGCGTGAACTCAGCGGCTCTCGGCAGGCCTCTGGAAGCGTTGCTGGCGGTTCGGCTGCAGCCGCACCGCCAGCCGCACGTGGACGCCTTCGTCGAACACGTGCTCGCCCAGCCGGAGACCCGCACGCTCTACCACCTCACGGGACCCGACGACTACATCATCCACGTGACCGCTGTCGACGCGGCCGACCTGCAGCGTTTCGTCCTCAACGAGCTGACGTCACGGCTCGAGGTGGCGTTGGTGCACACCCATCTGATCTTCCGCCAGTGGCATGGCAAGCCCGCGCTGCCGCCTGGTGCCGAGACCGGCACATCCGGGGCCGGCCAGAGCGCGATACGCGGAACGCGTCGATGACGCATGCATGAGAGGGACCCCGGCCAGTCAGTGGCAGGCGCCGAGGTCCTCCTGGGAACGCGCTCTTGTGCGGAGGACCCGGAAGAGGAGGGCCTGATCTTTGCGGGGATGGCCTCCATGCGATCTCCGACGCATCGGCACTCCGCGACGTTCCCATGATGCCCTGCTCCGGCCGCATGGTCTCTTGCGGGCGATCATTCGGGCCGGGTGGTTGTTCTTGCCTGGACTGCGTGCCGTCAGCCGAGAAAGTTCCGGCTCACCGCCCGGGAGGGGTCACGGTGCACGACGGTCTTGTGATCGGCGAAGCTGCTGGCGAGCTCGTGCCGCTCCCGGAGGGCACGGACCTCGTCGGACTCGGTGACGTCTATGTAGTCCAGCGCATCGCCTCGCCTCAACCGGCTCCCGGTTCGGTCAGCGAAGCTGTTCCCACGGAATGTCCTCGATGCGTTCGAGGTGTTCCTCGCCCCATTCGCCGAGCGGCCCGAGCGCGGTGTTCAGCGACCGGCCGAACTCGGTGAGGGAGTACTCCACCTTCGGCGGCACCTGGCGGTAGACCTCGCGGTGCAAAAGCCCGGTGGCCTCCATCTCGCGTAGTTGCTGGATGAGCACCCGCTCGCTGATGCCCGGCACGGCCCGCCTCAGCTCTCCGAACCGCAGCGCCTCGGTCTGCAACTCGAACAGGATCAGCCCTTTCCACTTGCCACCCATGACGGCGATGGCCGCGTCGAGCCCGCAGGTGAAGGTCCGCTTCTTCATCGACCACGCTCCCTCATACTTACAGAAAGGTCAGTATGTGTGAAAATTGTTAGTACTTGAGAAAATAGCAGTAAAGGCTCCAGCATGGAACGGCCGCCCGCTTGGGCGGCGTTTCCCCTTTCACCTCCTGACTGGAGTTCAACATGACCGGAAACGACCCCAGGATGCCGGTGAGCGTCCTCGGGCTCGGCTCGATGGGTGCGGCGCTGGCCGGCGCGTTCCTCGCTGCAGGGCACCCGACGACCGTGTGGAACAGAACCGCCACGAGGGCCGTGCCTTTGGTGGAGAAGGGCGCGATCGGCGCGGAGACGATCGAGGGTGCCGTGGCGGCGAGTCCGCTGGTCGTCACATGCCTGACCTCCTTCGACGACACGCGCGAGGCACTACGGCCGGCCATTCCCGCGCTGGCCGGCCGCGCCCTGGTCACGCTGAACAGCGGTTCCCCGGCCGACGCCCGCACGACGGCCGCCTGGGCGATCCGCCAGGGCGCCCGTTTCCTCGGCGGGGCGGTCAAGAACGTCCCCTCGGCCGTGGGCGCACCCGACACCCTGCTGTACTACAGCGGCGACAGGACCGTCTTCGACGACCACCGGCCGGTGCTGGCGGCATTGGGCGGTGACACCGTCTATCTCGGAGAGGAAGCGGATCTCGCCGCCTTCTACGAGATGGCAGTCGGCGGCACGCTGCTACCGGCGCTCGTTGGCTTCTTCCAGGGTGCGGCCGCCGTCCAGGGGCGTGGGCTGGAGGCGGGCACGCTGGTGCGCTTCAGCGTCAAGTGGCTGGAGATGATCGCCTCCCTCCTGCCGATGTACGCCCGGGAGATCGACTCCGGCGACTACAGCCGGCCGATGTCCTCGGTCAACCTCTTCCTCGCCGGCGCCGAGTGGGACGCGGAATTCGCCAGAGAGGCGAACGTCGACATGTCCTGGCTGAATCCCCTGCAGGATCTCGTACGCCGTGCCGCCGAGGCGGGCCACGGTGACCACAGCATCTCGTCCCTGGTCGAAATGCTCAGGCGACCGGTCGTCCAGAGCGCGGGAGGCTCACATCCATGACCGACACATCCATGTCCGTGACCGTGATCGGCCTCGGTCCCATGGGGCGGGCGATGGCCGGCGCCTACCTGGACCGCGGGTACGAGGTGACCGTGTGGAACCGTACGCCGGCCAGGGCTGACACTCTGATCGCCCGTGGCGCTCACCGCGCGACCTCAGTGGCTGAGGCCCTGACGGCCAACACCCTGGTGGTGGTCAGCCTGACGGGCTACGACGCCGTACACGCCGTCCTGGGGCAGGCGCCATCGGCTGCCCTGACCGGCCGTACGGTGGTCAACCTCACGTCCGATACCCAGGACCAGGTCCGACGGGCGGCGACCTGGCTGGCCGAACTCGGCGCCGTACAGGTGACGGGCGGCGTGCTGACGCCGCCGCCCGGCATCGGGACACCGGGGGCCATGAGTTACTACAGCGGTCCGAAGGAGGCGATCGAGACTCATCGTCGCGCCTTGGAGGTGCTGACCGGGATCGACTATCTGGGCGAGGACCCGGGCCTGGCCGCCCTGTTCTACCAGATAGGCATCGACATGTTCTGGACCGGCCTGCTGGCCTACCTGCACGGCCAGGCGCTCGCCGAGGCCAACGGCATCTCGGCGCAAGAGTTCCTCCCCCGCGCCCTGAACGCCATGGATCTGCGGTACTTCTTGGAGTTCTACGCCCCGCGCATCGACGCCGGCAACCATGCGGGCGAGGTGGACACGCTCACCATGGGCGCGGCGAGCCTGGAACACGTCGTTCGCACCGCGCAGGCGTCAGGGGTGGACGTCTCGCTGCCGACCGCTGCCCTGGATCTCTTCCGCCGCGGCATCGCCGCCGGCCACGGCGGAAACAGCCTCACCAGCCTGCTCGGCATCCTGCGGAAGGGAGTCGGCCAGGGCGTCGACAAGTGAGCCCCCCATAGCCGCCGCAAGTAGCCGGGAAACCCGCCACGCGGTTGCGTTGGGACACGGGCCCTGCGTCGCTCATGTTGAACGACGCAGGGAGCAGGACTCTGCTCGGGTTGCGAGGCACCGCCGTGCTACGCCTGTGACACGTTCGCCGCGTCACGTATCAGCGGAGTGCCAGGTGACCGGCAGCTCGTACAGTCCGAAGGCGCCGTCGTTCTTGAGCGGTAGGTCCTCGACCGGGACGGCCAGGCGCAGGGTGGGGATGCGTTCGAAAAGCGTGCTGAACACCACCTCCAGCTCCATGCGAGCCAGGTTCTGACCGAGGCACTGGTGCACGCCGTGGCCGAAGGCGATGTGGTGGCGTCCGTCGCGCCGGGGGTCGAGCACATCCGGGCCAGAGAACGCCACCGGGTCGGCGTTGGCTGCGGCCAGCAGGGGCATGACGCCGTCGCCCGCGTGGATGAGGGTACCGCCGATCTCGATGTCCCTGGTTGCGACCCGGGCCGGCCCGAGGTCAGCGATGCTGAACACCCGCAGCATCTCCTCGATCGTCGGCGGCAGCAGCTCCGGATCGGCCTGGACGGCGGTGAGGAGCGCGCGGTCCTGCAGCAGGGCCAAGGTGCCCAGCGCGATCATGTTGGCGGTGGTCTCGTGCCCGGCTTGGAGGAGCAGGGTGCACATCTTGAGCACGGTCTGCCGGGTCAGTTGCCCGGCTGGTTCCATGTGGGTGCTGATCAGTCGGCCCATGAGGTCGTCGGTGGGCTCGCGCTGCTTTGTACCGATCAGTTCGTTCATGTAGCCGAACAGTTCCAGCGTCGCGGTGCTGAACTGCTCGGGGGTGGTCGAACGGCCCAGCATGGTACGGGTGCGCGATTCGAAGAAGGCGTGGTCGGCGTACGGGACGCCGAGGAGGCGGGAGATCACCAGCGACGGCACAGGCAGCGCGAAGGCCTCGACCAGATCGACCGGCGGCGTCGCGCGCAACAGGCCGTCGATGAGGGCGTTGACGGTGGCCTGAACGCCGGGGCGTAGGGCCTTCATCCTCTTGACGGTGAATTCCTGGATCAGGGTGCGCCGCTCGAGGGTGTGCTGGGGCGGGTCCTTGCGGACGAAGGGCGGGTCGTCGAAAAGTTGCCGCAGCTCGGGCTGCATTGCGGGGAAGCCTGGACGGCGGGCGTCGGAGCTGAAGTCGGTGTCGGACAAGATCGCGCGCACGTCGTCGTAGCGGGTGACCAGCCACGACAGCGCTCCTCGGCTGCGCGCCGACGCCCGTCGCAATCGTGAACAGGTCATCACCGCTGCTCGCCAGGTCTTCGTCGAACAAGGTGCGGACGCATCGCTGGAGGAAGTTGCGCGGCGCGCCGGTGTCGGCATTGCGACCCTGTACCGGCGCTTTCCTGACCGCGGCGCCCTGATCCGCGCCGTCGTGCTGGACAACATGGAGCTCGTCACCGAGGAGTTCGAGCGCGCCAATGCGCTCGAACCGGACGCATGGAGCGCGATCGTCCGGCTCCTGCGCTTCATAGTGCGTCACCACATCGGCGCCCTGGTCCTGCTCCTGCTCCCGGGGCTGCACGCGGATCAGGCCACGAGACAGCAGGTGGCGGCAGCGAGGCAGCGGATACTCGGGCGGCTTCGCCCACTGGTACGCGCCGCCCAGCGCGAGGGCGGGCTCCGCACCGACATCACCGTCACCGACCTGGCCCTCGGACTGGTCAAGCTGGCTCGCCCGGTGCCCATGCTTTCCGCCGAGCGCAACAGCTCGGCGACCGAACGCCAGCTTGAGCTGTTCATCGACGCCCTACGGGCTTCCTCCGTCGAAGGCAGCGGCCTGCCCGGGCGACCGCCGGCCCGGGCCGAACTCGACGGCGGCCTCGGACTGCCACTGTGACGCCGCTCGTCGACCTGGCCATCCGACGCTGAGAGAACTGTCCCCGAGTACCGCATCTGCTGCTCGTGCAGGGCCGTGATCAGCTGCGGCCCGCCGCGGGGCATGGGGCAACGGGTGCGAATTTTCCTTTCCGCCTCGGGGGCGCTCATGCAGTTCGCCGTCGCTCGGACGGACACCATACCGTTGCAGTGATTGATAGTGTACTATCAAAAGATAGTACACTATCAGCATCTATCTCGGGAGACGTCGGCGGTGGGCGTTGGCCGCCTTCGTCACGAGGCCTGGGCGATCTGCGGTGGATCGTCCAGGCGGCGCGGTGCTGGGAACGGTCTGCTCCGCCTCGCAGGGCGTACCGGAAGAGCTTCTCAGTCGAGCAGCACGTCACTACACAACGGAGGTAGTCCGCCATGGGCGATGACATCAACGGCCTGCACCACGTCGGCCACCTCGTTCACGACATGGGCCTGGCGATGGAGCGGTATCGGCAGCTCGGCTTCACCGTGCCCGCGCCTGCCCATCCCGTCCTTCCGTCCGTCGCGGGAGGCCCGGCCGAACCGTTCGGAGTGGCCAACACCCACGTGTACTTCCCCGGCAATTTCGTCGAACTGGTGGCCGTCATAGACGACCCCGGCCGCATGCCGGCAGGGGCCCGGCCGATCCCGCTACAGGTACCCGACGACAAACTGCCGGGGTTGCGGGCTGCCATCCGTGCGACCGCCGCCAACATCACGTCCTTCCTTCAGCGCTTCCAAGGCGTGCACATCATGATCGCCGACACCCCCGACATCGATGGCGTTGCCGCGCGGCTGAAGGCCGACGGCGTCGGTCACGGTGGCGTGCATGACATCCAACGACCTGTCGAGACCAGCGCGGGTGTCAGGATGGAGCCCGCCCGCTATCTGGAGATCTCGGATCCCGATCTCTCATCGGGACGCGTCCCGGAAGGCAGGATCGGGTTCGCCGAGAACGCACCGATCGCGGCGTCCCAGGACGAGCGACACCCGGATCACCCCAACGGAGCGACCGGGCTGGTCGAATGTGTGCTGTGCGTCGACGACGCGGCGTTGCCCGAGTGGGAGCGCCGCTACGACACCTACTTCGGCCCGGCGCAGGGCGGCGACCTGACGCGTTTCGACCGGGCGAACGTCAGCGTCGTGGCCGCGTCGGCGCTCGACGACCTGCTGCCCGGCGAGCGGCCGGCCGCCCTTCCGGCGTTCGTCGCCTACGCGGTGTCGGTGCGCGACCTCGCCGCCGCCGAAAGGCTCCTGCTCGACAACGACGTTCCGATCATCCGAACCGGTCCTCAGGAGATGTTCGTGCCTGGTGACGCCGCACTGGGCGTCGCGATCATTTTCCGCCAGGACGGCTGAGGGCCTCTCGCGCGGCAGGCCCGCCGATGAGGGCTATGGTGCACAGGTGGAGCGACGTCGTTACGACTCGGTACGCCGTACGGCACAAGCGCTGGAGACGAGGGCCGAAATCGCCGAGGCCGCGCGCCGGCTCTTCGTCGGCCGCGGCTGGGCCGCCACCACCGTGCGCGATGTGGCGCGGGAGGCCGGAGTCTCCGCGCCGACGGTCTATGCCGTTTACGGCAACAAGGCCGGGCTGGCCCGGGCACTCGCCGATGCCGCTGACCTGTCGGCCGACCCGTCCCAGCAAGCGGCGGAGCTTGAGGCCGCCGGGGCGGATCCCCCACGGCAGCTCGCAGCGATGGCCGGTTTCGACCGGCGCCTGTACGAGCGCGCCGGAGACATCATCATGCTGCTGCGCGAGGCCGGACGGGCCGAGCCCGAACTGGCCACGGTCTACCGCGACAGCCGCGGCAGGGCCGACCAGACCCGCCTCGCCGTGTTCTCCTCATGGCCCGCCGGCACCTTGCGCGAAGGACTGGACGTGCCGACGGCCGTCGACACCTATGCCGCGCTGTGCAGCGTCGACGTCTACCGCACCCTCACCGACGAACGGGGCTGGTCGCCCGATCAGGTCGAAGGGTGGTGGGCCGACACTCTGGCCCGGCAACTGCTTGCTTGACCTCGGGTACCGACGGCGTTGAACTCAATTTGTTCGCATCAGTCCGAACGATCCGATAAGTTTATTCGCATGAGTGTGGATCAGTTCGTGGAGGACGCCGGGCTCTTCTACGCGCGGTTGGGACTGAGCCGGACGTCCGGGCGGGTGATGGGCTGGCTCCTGACGGCGGAGTCGGGCAGTGCGGACGCGCCCGAGCTGGCCGAGGGGCTGGCCGTGGCCAAGAGCAGCATGAGCATCGCGCTGCGCCAACTGGAGCAGGCGGGGTTGGTCGAGCGGTTTCGGGTGCGGGGCGCGCGGCGTGACCGCTACCGGCTGGCCGAGGACGTCTTCGCCCGCGCCTTCCGCGCCAAGATGGCCGAGTTCGAGGGCTTCCGGGCGCTGGCCGAGCAGGGGCTGAAGGCGGTGGGCGACGATCCAGCACGCCGGCGGCGGCTGGAGCTGATGCGGGACATGTACGCGTTCCTGATGGAGCGTTTCCCCGCGCTGCTGGACGAGTGGGACGAACGACGGGACGCGCGATGAGACCATTACTGATCACCGTGGGGAGTCGCGGGGACGTCCAGCAGTTCCTGGCGCTGGCACGCGGACTGCTGGCCGCCGGGCACCGGCCGGTGCTGGCCGCGCCCCGCCGGTTCGAGCCGCTCGCCACCAGACACGGCGTGGAGTTCGTACCGCTGTACGACGAGATGCTGGAGCTGCAGAACACCGTCAAGGGACAGGGCGTACGCGCGGCCGTCACCGCCGCGCGGTCGGTCAGGCCGATGGTGCGCCGCCTCCTGGACGACCAGGCGGCGCTCACGGCGCGATCGGCCGACGTCGTCGTCTACCATCCCAAGTCTCTCGGCGGGCCCTACGTCGCGGAGAAGCTCGGCGTTCCGGCGTTCGCCGGTCTGCTGATCCCTCTGTACGTGCCGACGTCCGCCTTTCCTTCTCCCATCTTCCCGGTGCGGCCACCGGGCCCGCTCAACCGGGCGAGCTGGCGGATCGCCGCCGCGGTCGAGGCCCCGTACCGGAGCGTGATCCGCACCTGGCGGACGGAGGCGCTCGGCCTGCGGGACGGCTTCGTGCCGATGGCCGAGCTGGTCAGGACGGGCAACGTGCTGCACGCCTGGAGCCCGCACCTGCTGCCCGCACCCGCCGACTGGCCCGACTCCGCACGCCCCATCGGGTTCTGGACGATGCCGGCGGACGACACCTGGGCCCCGCCCGAGCGGCTGGCTCGTTTCCTCGACGAGGGCGAGCCGCCCGTCTACGTGGGTTTCGGCAGCTCGACCACCGGTGACCCCGATGTGCTGACCGCCACCGTGCTGGAAGGGGTCCGGCTGGCCGGTCGCCGGGCCGTGCTGGCCACCGGTTGGGGAGCGCTGCGGCCAGGCGCGGACGCGGACGACGTTCTGGTGATGGAGGAGGCCCCGCACGACTGGCTGCTGCCACGGGTCGCCGTCGCCGTGCACCACGGCGGCGTCGGCACGGCCGCGGCGGCCCTGCGCGCGGGGGTGCCTCAGGTGGTACGCCCGTTCGTCGGCGATCAGCCGTTCTGGGCCTCCCGCCTGCACCGCCTCGGCGTCGCTCCGGAGCCGTTGCGGGGCCGTCTCACCGCCGCCCGGCTGGCCGCCGCCATCGAGAAGGCGGCGGAGCTGGCGCCGGCCGCCCGTGTGTCGGCCGGACACCTCGGCGCAGAGGACGGCGTCGCCGCCGCCGTGGCCCGGATCGCGGCTGCGTCATGAACCCCGCCGGTGCGGATGAGAACGGCCGTACGCGCCATGCTCGCCGGGCGCCGGCGTCAGGTCAGGTAGCGGAACCACAGGTACGGCGCGGTCAAAGTGATGGTCACCACGGTGACGACCAGGCCGTACTTGGTGAACTGCCAGAAACTGATCGGGGTGCCGTTGCGGGCGGCGAT